>NZ_JAXOJX010000066.1:0-35002 GCF_034427735.1 Azohydromonas lata | reverse complement strand
CGGCGATTTTCTGCGTTTTCTTTGCTGAACCAATTTTGTTTTGGCTTTTTAGCCGCAGCACTTTTGAACAGCGAAGCCACAGATTATGACGCGGTTCAGATGGAGTTGTCAACATCCTTGAGTACGCAGACACGAAATAAGCGGCTTGCGCTACTGCGAGCCCAGTAGGGCTGGTTTTATGAAAACCACGCAAGGAACGCCGGCGCACTTGCTTGTCCATACCGGGACAGCGCACCGCCGGCGCTGCCCTCTATCAATGCAGCGTGGACGCCTCCAGCGCGTCGTCGCTGCGCGCACCCAAGCTGTTCCAGCAGCTTTGCGGGTCATCGGACTGCAGCGTTTTTTCGAGTGCCCCCTGTAACTTGCGTGTGTCGGCCCGCAGCACGCGCTGCTTGATGCCGGCGATTTGCGCCGGGTGCATAGAAAAACTGCGCAGGCCCATGCCCAGTAGCAGCTCGGTGAAGGCCGGATCGCCCGCCATTTCCCCGCACACGCTCACGCCCTTGCCGAAGCGGCGCGCACAGGCGATGGTGTCTGCGATCAACTTGAGCACTGCCGGGTGCCAGGGGTCGTACAGATGCGCCACCTGCTCGTCAGCGCGATCTATCGCCAGCGTGTACTGAATCAGGTCGTTGGTGCCTATGGAAACGAAGTCGAAGTGACGGAAGAAGGCCGGCAGCACCATCACCGCGGCCGGCACTTCGATCATGGCGCCCACTTCCACCTCGCCAATGGAATGGCCGGCATCCAGCAACTGCTGGCGCGCGCGCGTGATGAGCTCCATGGTCTGTCGGATCTCGCGCAGGTGCACGACCATGGGCAGCAGCAGTTTGATCTTGCCGTAGGCGCTGGCTCGCAGGATGGCGCGCAGTTGCTGGCGGAACATCGCCGGCTCGGCCAGGCTCCAACGTATGGCGCGCAGGCCCAGCGCCGGGTTGAGCGAGTGCTCGTGACGCAGCTCCTGCAGCGACATGCGCTCCAGCGGCTTGTCTGCCCCAATGTCCACCGTGCGTATGGTCACCGGCATCCCGCCCATGGTCTGCACCACGGCGCGGTAGGCCTCGAACTGCTCCTCTTCGCTGGGCAGCACGCCGCCACGGTTCATGAACAGGAACTCGGTGCGGAACAGGCCCACGCCCACGGCGCCGGCATCCACCGCGCCCTGCGCGTCGCTGGGCAGCTCGATGTTGGCCACCAGCTCCACGGTCTCGCCGTCCAGCGTCAACGCCGGGGTGTGGCGAAGGCGGTTGAGCCGCGCGCGCTCCAGTTCGCTCTGGCGCTGGCGGAAGCGGTATTCCTCCAGGACGATGGGCGAGGGGTTGACGATGACCACGCCCGCATCGCCGTCGATGACGACCCAGTCGTCCTGGCGAATGAGGCGGCTGGCCTCGCGCGCGCCCACCACTGCGGGAATGTCCATGCTGCGCGCCACGATGGCGGTGTGCGAGGTCTTGCCGCCGACGTCGGTGACGAAGCCGGTGAAGACGCTGCGCTTGAACTGCAGCATGTCGGCCGGAGCGATGTCGTTGGCCACCAGCACCAGCGGGTCTTCGCCGGCGAAGTCGCGCGCCGGTGCGGCCACGGCGGGCACGGGCACCTGGCCATCACGCGCAAGCGCCCGCAGCAGCCGCTCCGTGACCTGCTCCATGTCGGCCTTGCGGCCGCGCAGGTACTCGTCCTCCATCTCGTCGAACTGGCGGGCGATGATTTCGAGCTGCGCGGACAGTGCCCACTCGGCGTTGTAGTGGCGCTCCAGAATCCAGTGCGCGATGGCTTCGGCCAGCGCCTCGTCGTGCAGCAGCATGAGGTGCACGTCCAGCAGCGCGGAAAGCTCGGTGGGCGCTTCCGGCGGCAGGTCGCGCTGCAGCGCGCTGAGCTCGGCGGCGACGGCATCGCGCGCCCGGCGCAGCCGGTCGATCTCACGGCGGGTTTGAGCGGCGGGCACAAAGTAGTGCGCCACATCCACCCGGCTGGACGCCACCAGCACCGCACGACCGATCGCGACACCGCGCGACACCGGCAGACCGAATACCTGAATGCTCATTCGAGTCACTTTATCAGTGACTCCCCCCATTCACGCTTCGGATTGGCCCGGAGCCGCCATCTCGGCGCACCCGTTGCACACGGGGTGCCGCGCAGGCGGCGCAGGCTTACTCGCCTTCGCCGAACTTGTCGTCCACCAGCGCCTTGATGGCGTCGGCGGCGGCCTGCTCGTCCGGACCTTCGGCTTCCAGCTCGACCTGCGCGCCCAAGCCGGCGGCCAGCATCATCACGCCCATGATGCTTTTGGCATTGACGCGGCGGCCATTGCGGGTGAGGAAGACCTCGGACTTGAAACTGGCCGCCAGCTTGGTGAGCTTGGCCGAGGCGCGGGCATGCAGGCCCAGCTTGTTGCTGATGGTCAGCGTGTTCTGAATCATGGGCGAAACGGAATCAGTCAGCAGGGGTAGGCACAGGCAACTGCATCACGCCCTGGCCGGCGCCGGCCAGGGCGCGGGCCGCCAAAGCATCCAGCGGCTCGGCGGCGTAGCACAGGGCGCGCCACAACATGGGCACGTTGACGCCGGCCAACACGCGCACGCGGCGTGCGTCGGCCAGTCGCTGCGCGATGTTGCAGGGCGTGGCGCCGAAGACATCGGTAAGGACCAGCACCTCCTCGGCCTCTAGGCGCTGCAGCAGGGCGCGCGCTTGCGCCTCGGCATCCTCGGGGCGGGTATGGGGCTGCACGTCCAGGGCTAGCAGCGGTGTGCCGCCGTCCGGGAAGGCGTGCAGCGCCACGGCCTGCAGTGCGGAAGCCAGGGGCGCGTGGGCGATGAGAAGCAGTCCAGCCATGGACGGCATTATGCGCAGCGCCTGCCTGCAGACCCTGATCTCAGCCGGGTGCGCGCAGCGCATCCATGAAGGTGTGCACAGCCGGCGTGTCCGGCGTGCCGTCCAGCACCGTGGCCTGAAGCACCTGGGTGCCACGGGCAAAAAGCAGCAGTTGCGCCTGCACGGCGCTGCCGTCGGGGCGAAGGCCGCTCAGGGCGTAGCGGCGCGCTTGCGCGTTGGGCGTCATGCCCGCGACCTGCGCGGGCTCTCCGGCAGGCAGCGTGGCCTGCAGGTTGCGCGCCTGCGCCTGGGCCAGCGCAGCCAGCGCGGGCTCAACGCGTTCAGGCGTCAGCACGTCGGCCTGCGCCACGGCAAAGCGCAGCCCCGCGGCGGCGCAGGCATGCAGCGTCAACGCCACCGTCTGACCGGCCAGCGCCACGGTGCGCGTCTGGTGGTCGGGCTTGCACGGGAACAGCGCCAGCGCGCCGCCGTCCAGCCGCACCTCGCGCCAGTTCAATGCCGGTGTGCAGGCGGCAACAGCGCACAGCCCCACCACCCCCGCCAACAGCCCCGCGCCAAGACTCAGCCTTTTCATGGCGCCGGATTATCGGCAAGCCGCCCACGCCGTTTTCCTTGCGACTGGTGCGCCGACAACATGACCAATGTCAAGCCACATCAAGGCAACTGGCATAAACTGAAGTGTTTTCCTGCCAAAACCCGGGTGTTGAACATGAATCTGCGTCGTCCTCTTGTCGGTGTGGCAGCCGCCGTGGCACTGGTTGCGGGCGTGCTGGCCTGGCAAAGCATGGGCAGCCGCGAGGCGGCACCGGTGGTGAGCTACACGCTGCTGGACGGCCGCACGGCCAGCACCGAGTCGCTCAAGGGCAAGGTGGTGCTGGTGAACTTCTGGGCCACCAGCTGCACCACCTGCGTCGCGGAAATGCCGCAGATCGTCGCCACCTACAACAAGTTCAAGGACCGCGGCTTCGAAACCCTGGCCGTGGCCATGAGCTACGACCCGCCGGCCTACGTTTCCAAGTTCGCGCAGACGCGCCAGTTGCCCTTCAACGTCGCCATAGACAACACGGGCCAGATCGCCCAGCGCTTCGGCGACATCCAGCTCACACCCACCACCTTCCTGCTCGACCAGCAGGGCCGCATCGTCAAGCGCTACGTCGGGGCGCCCGACTTCGCCGCGCTGCATGCGCTGGTGGAGGATTTGCTTAAGAAGGGTTGAACCTCTTCCAGACGACAAAAAGCCGGGCACGAGTCCCGGCTTTTTTCATGGGCAGCCGTCGAAAGCCGCCCTGCTCCTGAAAACCTCAGGCCGTCGGCGCCAGCCCGGCGGCGTGCGCCTGCTGGTCCGCGTGGTAGCTGGAGCGCACCATCGCGCCCACGGCGGCGTGGGTGAAACCCATCTTGTAGGCCTCGTCCTCGAACATCTTGAAGGTGTCCGGGTGCACGTAGCGGCGCACCGGCAGGTGGTGGCCGCTGGGCGCGAGGTACTGGCCCAGGGTCAGCATGTCGATGCCGTGCGCGCGCATGTCACGCATGACTTCCAGGATTTCCTCGTCCGTCTCGCCCAGGCCGACCATGAGGCCGCTCTTGGTCGGCACGCCAGGGACGGCTTCCTTGAAGCGCTGCAGCAGCGTGAGGCTGAACTGGTAGTCGGCGCCCGGGCGCGCTTCCTTGTACAGGCGCGGCACGGTCTCCAAGTTGTGGTTCATCACGTCCGGCGGCGCTTCCTTCAGGATGTCCAGCGCCTTGTCCAGGCGGCCGCGAAAGTCGGGCGTCAGCACCTCGATCTGCGTTGAAGGCGACAGCTCGCGCGTCTTGCGGATGCACTCCACAAAGTGGCCGGCGCCGCCGTCGCGCAGGTCGTCGCGGTCCACGCTGGTGATGACCACGTACTTGAGCTTGAGCGCCGCAATCGTCTGCGCCAGGTTCTGCGGCTCGTTGACGTCCAGCGGGTCCGGGCGGCCGTGGCCGACGTCGCAGAACGGGCAGCGCCGCGTGCACTTGTCGCCCATGATCATGAAGGTCGCCGTGCCCTTGCCGAAGCACTCGCCGATGTTCGGGCAGGAGGCTTCCTCGCACACGGTGTGCAGCTTGTGCTCGCGCAGCGTCTGCTTGATCTCGTAGAAGCGCGTCGTGGGCGAACCGGCCTTCACGCGTATCCATTCCGGCTTCTTGAGCACTTCGGCCGGCACCACCTTGATGGGGATGCGTGAAGTCTTGGCCTGCGCCTTTTGCTTGGCGGTGGGGTCGTAGGCAGCGGGCGTCGTGGCGGCGGGAGCGGTGCCCGCAGTGACGGGCGTGGCGGGAGCGCTGGGGATTTCGGTGCTCATCGGCTCAATTGCGACTGCAGGCGCTGCGCCAGTCGCGCGGCCGCGTCATCCCATGTGGTGAAAACCCCGATTTTACCGAGGTCGATGGTTTGCAACCCCTCATAACCGCAAGGGTTGATGCGGCGGAAGGGCTCCAGGTCCATGGCGACGTTGAAGGCCACGCCGTGGTAGCTGAAGTGGCGGCTGACCTTGATGCCCAGTGCGGAAATCTTTCCCAGGCCCCGGAACTGGTCGGCCGGATCGACCGGGCCGCTGAGCGCCGCATGGCCAAACGGGTCGTCCAGCTTCACATAAATGCCCGGCGCGCCGCTGACGCGGTGGCCCGTGACGCCGTAGTCCTGCAGCACGCGCAGCACGGCCGACTCCAACCGGAACACGTACTCGCGCACGAAGATGCCCAGCCGCTGCAGATCGATCAGCGGATAGGCCACCACCTGCCCCGGCCCGTGGTAAGTCACCTGCCCGCCGCGGTTGGTCTGCACCACGGGAATGTCGCCCGCGGCCAGCACGTGCTCGGCGCGTCCGGCCACACCCTGGGTGAATACGGGCGGGTGCTCGCAGATCCAGATCTCGTCGGCTGTGTCGGCCGTGCGCGCGTCGGTGAAGGCGCGCATCGCGGCCTCGGTGGCGGCGTAGTCGGCGCGGCCCAGCCAGCGCACCACCGGGGCGTTGGAAGAGGAAACGGAAACGGCTTCGGTCGTCATGCGCGGCATTGTCGTTCGTACACAAACGCACACATCCAGCGACGCCTGCGCTTCGTACATGCCCGCGCCGGCATGGTGCCGGCGCGAGGAGCGACTGATGGACCTGACCCCTTGCCGCAAGGCCGCCGCCGTAGCCGCCGCACTGTTGACGGCCGCCTGCGCGGCCCAAGCCTCCAGCCACCGCGAGGCGCCCTTCATCACCACGGCGCCCAAGGTGGACGGCACCGACTTCTACATGTTCCGCAGCTACGAGAGCGGGCGCGACGGCTACGTGACGCTGCTGGCCAACTACCTGCCGCTGCAGGACGCCTACGGCGGGCCCAACTACTTCCAGATGGACCCCAACGCGCTCTACGAGATCCACATCGACAACGACGGCGATGCGCGCGAGGACATCACCTTCATGTTCCGCTTCCGCAACCTCCTGTCCAACGGCGGGCGCGGCACGGCGCTGCCCATAGGCGGCGAGATGGTGCCCATCCCGCTGATCCAGAGCGGCCAGGTCACCGCGCCGGGCGACCCCAGCTTGAACGTGGACCAGAAATTCAGCGTCTACGTGCGCCGCGGCGAGTCGCGCGACGGCACGTCGCAGCCGCTGACCAACGCCGCCACCGGCGCCACCTGGTTCGCCAAGCCCGTGGACAACATCGGCACCAAGACGCTGCCGGACTACGCCGGCTACGCCGAGCGCCACATCCACAGCGTGCGCGTGCCCGGCTGCGCACAGCCGGCACGGCTGTTTGCGGGCCAGCGCCGTGAGGCCTTCGCCGTCAACCTGGGGCCCATCTTCGACCTGGTCAACGCGCCGCTGGCCGTCATCACCGACCCGGCGCGCATCAACGCCGCGCCCAACCCGCTGGACGACAAGAACGTCACCACGCTCGCGCTGGAAATCCACAAGAGCTGCCTGACGAAAAACGGCGATCCCGTCATCGGCGGCTGGACCAGCGCCAGCCTGCGCCAGACGCGCCAGCTCGATCCCCTGCCCGCCGCCGGGCTGCAGACGGCTGAAAAGGACCTCGAAGGCCCCTGGGTCCAGGTCTCGCGCCTGGGCATGCCCCTGGTCAACGAAGTCGTCATCGGCCTGCCCGACAAGGACCGCTTCAACGCCTCGCGGCCGCGCAGCGACGCGCAGTTCGCCCGCTACGTCACCAACCCCACGCTGCCGGCGCTGCTGGAAATTGCCCTGGCCACGCCCGGCATCGCGCCCACCAACCTGCCGCGCACGGACCTGGTGACGACCTTCCTCACCGGCATCAACGGCCTGAACCGCCCGCGCAACGTCACGCCGGCCGAGATGCTGCGCCTGAACACCGACATCCCGCCCGTGCCCTACGCGCAGCAGAACCGGCTGGGCGTGGTCGGCAACCTGCTGGCCGGCGGCAACGACAACGCGGGCTACCCCAACGGCCGCCGGCCCAAGGACGACGTGGTGGACATCTCGCTCGTGGCCGTGATGGGTGGCCTGTGCATGGCCAACGGCAACGCCAACGCGCTTGGGCTGGGCGCCGCGTGCAAGCCCGCCGCCGTGCCGCTCAAGGAAACGGCGTTCAAGCTCCACGACGCCGTGGACCAGGCCGCCGTGCCGCTGCTGACGCGCTTCCCGTATCTCAATACGCCGCTGCCGGGCACCGGGCAGCCTTGAGTGGACACGGATTCCATGAAAAATCGAGCTGAATCCGCGCCAAACATTTCAAGTAGAACTTGAAAATCCAGCCGCCGTCCTGGCGGCTGCCGGCGCGGCGGCTCGGGGGTGGCGTCCTTCAGCCCTGTGCGGGGCACGGGTGCTGCGCCCGGGTCGCCGCACGGCGGGCCGGCGGCTTATCGTGGCGCTGTCGCGTCCCGCGCCGCTGCCGAGTCCGTTCATGAAGTACCGCTCCCTGTCCTTGCTGCGGCCGGCGGCCGCCGTGCTGGCTGCGCTGGCGTTCCAGGCGGCCACGGCTGCGCCGCCGTCGGATGTACAAGCTGCGCTGCAGGCGGCCGTGCAGGACTACGACGCCGGCCATCTGGCGCAGGCCCGTGCGGCCTTCGAGCGGCTGTCGCGCGCGGGCGTGCCGGCGGCGGACCACAACCTGGCGGTGATGCACCTCAAGGGAGAAATGCCGCAGTCCAGCACGCAGGAGGCGCTGCGGCTGATGACGCGCGCGGCGCAGCACGGCTTCGTCACCGCGATGTTCGACTTGGGCCGGCTGCACGAAAGCGGCCAGCTCGGCCACGTGGACCTGCCCGCCGCCTACCGCTGGTATGCCCAGGCGGCCGAGGCCGGCAGCACGGCCGGGCAGGTGGAAACAGGCACCGCCTTCTACCTTGGGCGCGGTGCGCCGCGCGATGCGGCGCAGGCCGCTCACTGGTTCCGTGCCGCCGCCCTGGGCGGCGACAACGGGGCGCAATACCTGCTGGCTTCCATGTACGAAGCCGGGGACGGGCTGCCCCAGGATCTGCGTTTGGCGCGCTACTGGTACGGCGCCGCGGCGGCGGGAGGCGATCCGGCCGCCGCCCTCAAGGCGCGCGCGCTCGCGCAGCGCCTGGAACAGGCCGGCGACGCCGCGGCGGCGCCGCCCGCCGGCGTCACAACACGACCTTGACCATGGGGTGCGAGGTCAGCGAGCGATAGAGATCGTCGAGCTGCTCGCGGCTGGTGGCGGTGACGGTGACCGTCAGCCCCATGTACTTGCCACCGCTGCTGGGCCGCTTTTCCACCGAGGCGGCGTCGAAGTCCGGGTCGAAGCGCAGCACCACTTCCACGATGGCCTCGACGAAGCCTTCCACGTGCACGCCCATCACCTTGATGGGAAAGGCGCTCGGGTACTCGATGAGGGAATCGCGGGGCGTGGCGGCAGTGTTCATGGCTTGGCTTCGGTGAGCGGCCTTGTGGGCCGCACAATGAAAAACGGGCGCGGCAAGGACCGCGCCCGACTGTGGAAATGGGGCGTTTCAGATGGATTGCAAGGCCTTGGCACGCTGGTAGGCCTCGTAGAGCCGGCCATAGACCGGGCCGGGCTTGCCGCGCAGCGCGCCGTGGCCGACGAGCTCGCCGTCCAGCCGCGTCACCGGCAGCACCTCGCGCGCGGCGGAGCTCAGCAGGATTTCGTCGGCGGCGCGCAAATCGGCCTCGGGGATGGGGCGCAGGTTGTAGGCCAAGCCCACCTCCTCGCACAGCTCGCGCAGCAGCTCGTAGCGAATGCCTTCGAGCACGTGCTCGCTCTTGGGCGGCCCAAGCAGCGCGCCCTCGTGGACGATCCAGACGTTGCTGGCCGAGCCCTCGGTGAGGTAGCTGATGCCGCTGGCGGCTTCGCGCAGCAGGATGGTTTCGCTCGCGCCATGGTCAGCGGACATCTGCCGCGCCAGCACGTTGCCCAGCAGCGACGTGACCTTGAGGTCGCAGCGCTCCCAGCGGAAGTCCCGCGCCGTGATGCAGGCCACGCCCTGGTGGCGCTGCTCCGGCGTGGGCGCGCGCGTCGGGGTGCTCATCATGAAGACCGTGGGCGTGAGCCCTTCCGGCATCACGTGGTCGCGCGGCGCCACGCCGCGTGTGACCTGCAGGTACAGCGACTGGTCCTCGCCCTCCTGCGCCGCGATCAGCCGCCGCGCATGCGAGAGCCACTGCTCGCGCGTGAAAGGGTTGCCGATGCGCAGCCGGCCCAGGTTGCGCTCCAGCCGCGCCATGTGGTCGTCGAAGCGAAAGAGCCGCCGGCCGTACACCGGCAGCACCTCGTACACCCCGTCGCCGAAGATGAAGCCGCGGTCCAGCACGGGGATGCGAGCCTCGGCCAGCGGCAGGAACTCGCCATTGAGAAAGCACAGGCTCTCGGGTTGGATGGGCGCTGGATGCATCGCGGTTCCTCCTTCTCCTGGCCGGGGCGGCGAGCGGGTCAGATTACTTGATCCACAGGCGCAGCGCATCCCAGCTGCGGCCCAGGAAGCCGGCCTGCTCCACGGGCTCCAGCACCACCAGCGGCACCTCGGCCACCGGCGTGCCCGCGCGGGTGCTGACCTTGACGGTGCCCACGCGCTGGCCCTGGGCCAGCGGGGCCACCAGCGGGTCGCTGCGCTCGACCTTGGTCTGCAACTGCTGGCCTTCGCCCTTGGGCACGGTCACCACCACGCCGGCGGCGGCACCCAGCTTGGCCTCGCGCGTGGCGCCCTTCCAGACTTCGGGCGTGACGATGGCCTTGCCCGGCTCGAACAGGCGCACGTTGTCGAAGGCGCCGTAGCCCCAGTTGAGCAGCTTCTGGCTTTCGCTGGCGCGGGCCTCGCGGGAGTCCGTGCCCAGCACCACCGACAGCAGCCGGCGCTTGCCGTTGGGGAAGTCGCGGTTGGCGCTGGCCACCAAGCAATAGCCGGCGGCGTCGGTGTAGCCGGTCTTCATGCCGTCCACGGTCGGGTCGCGGCGCAGCAGCAGGTTGCGGTTGTCCTGGCGGATCTTGTTGTAGGTGTAGTCCTTGAGCGCGTAGTACGGGTAGTACTCGGGGAAGTCGCGAATGATGCGGCCGGCGATGACGCCCAGGTCACGCGGCGTGCTGCGGTGGCCGGGCTCGGTGATGCCGGTGACGTTCTTGAACGAGGTGTTCTTCAGGCCGAAAGCCTGGGCCTGGCGGTTCATCATGGCCACGAAGGCGTCCACGGAACCGGCCACGCCCTCGGCCAGCGCCACCGAGGCGTCGTTGCCGGACTGCACGATCATCCCGCGCAGCAGCTCATCGACCTTGGGGCTCATGGTGGTGTCAATGAACATCACCGAGGCGCCGCCCTTGCGCTCGTTCCAGGCGCGCTGGCTCACCGGCAGCGTCTGCTCCAGGGTGAGCTTCTTCTCGCGCAGCGCGGTGAAGACCACGTAGGCGGTCATGAGCTTGGTGAGCGAGGCCGGGTCGGCCGGCGCGTCGGCCTCGCGCTCGGCCAGGGTCTGGCCGCTGGAGAGGTCCATCAGGATGTACTGGCGCGCGGCGATCTCGGGCGGCTGCGGCGCCTGGGCAAAACAGGAAAGTGCCAGCGGCAAGGCCAGCAGGAAGGCGATCAGGCGTTTCATGGGGTGGTTCGGGTAGGGGCAACAACAACGCGGCGCGCCGCCCGCAAGACGACGGGCGCGCGCCGAAAAAAACTGGAAAAGCGGTTCAGCCCGCCAGGTGGCGCAGGACGATGGCCTTGAGCAGCGGCAACTGGCCGTGGAAGAAGTGGCCGACGCCGGGCACCACCACCACGGGCAGCGCTTGCGGGCGGGCCCAGTCCAGCGTGGACGACAGCGGCACGACCTCGTCCTGCTCACCGTGCACCACCAGGGTACCGGCGGGCACCTGGGCGACTTCGAAGCGGCTGGTGGCCGGGCCGACCAGCAACAGGTGCTGTGCCGCGGGCGCCACGCGCTGCGCGGCCTGCGAGGCGACGTAGCCGCCGAAGGAGAAGCCCCCCAGCAGCAGCGGCTCATCGCCCTGGCGGCAGGCGGCGATGACGGCCAGCGCGTCCTCGACCTCGCCGCGGCCCTCGTCCCAGGCGCCGCGCGAGGTGCCCACGCCGCGGAAGTTGAAGCGCACGGTGCGCCAGCCCAGCTGCACGCAGGCGCGCGCCAGCGTCTGCACCACCTTGTTGTCCATGGTGCCGCCGTGCAGCGGGTGCGGGTGGCAGATCACGGCCAGGCCGCGGGCGCTCGTCCCTTCGGCGGGCGCGTCCAGCGCGCATTCGAGCTCGCCGGCCGGGCCGGGAATGCGCAGGCGTTGGGTGTGGACGTTCATCAGCGGCCCACGTCCGGCGGCAGCACCAGCCGCTCGACGACGCGGCCGTTCTTGAGATGGGACTCGACGATCTCGTCGATGTCCTCCTTGTCCACGAAGGTGTACCAGGTGGCTTCCGGGTAGACCACCGCCACCGGGCCGCCGGCGCAGCGGTCCAGGCAGCCGGCCTTGTTCACGCGCACCCCGCCCGGGCCCGCCAGCCCGGCGGCCTTCACGCGCGCCTTGCAGTGGTCAAAGGCGCCTTGCGCGTCGTGCTGCGCGCAGGCGGCCTCCCCGTTCTCCCGCGCATTCAGGCAGAAGAAAATGTGGTGCTTGTAGTAGCTCATCCTCGGGATTGTAGGGACGGGTTTTTCCTTACAAGCGGTCACCGGAAAAGATGCCTCATCCGGCCGTGATGCCCGTCGCGCAAGGCTTTTTCGGCGCAGGCGCCGCGGGCGGCGCCGTCAGGAATCAGGCCTCGCCGCGCGCGGCCACGCGCAGCAGCAGCCAGCCCGCGGCGGCGTAGGGCCACAGCCAGCCTATCCAGCGCGCCAAGCCGTGAAAGCGGATGAAGCGCCCCTGCGACCAGGCCTGCAGGCTTTGCGCGTAGTAGGCGTTGTCCGGCGCCTGCGCAACCACGGCCACCAGCGCGGTGAGCACCATCAGGCCCACGGTGGCGGCCAGGCGTGGCGGCATCAGCGTGCACGCCAACGCCGCCAGCAGCCCAAGCGCCAGCCCGGGCAGCGTGGCCGGCGTGAGCCAGGCCCAAGCATGCTCGGGGCCGAAGTTCAGCGCCGTGGACAGCGTGCTCACCGCCAGCGCCAGCGCCAAGGCGCCCAAGGTCACCACGGCGCGGCGCGCGCGCGAGCGCATGGCGGCAAAGGCCACGAGGCATGGGCCCAGCAGCCCAAGCGCGATGGCCAGCGTCTCCGTGGCCCGCGACAGCGGCGCGCGCTCGGCCTGCGCCGGGCGCAGCCAGGGTTCGGCCAGCTCCTCCCACGGCGTGTTCTCCACCGCGGCGCTGGCCAGGTCGCGCAGCTCGTCCCAGCACTGGCCCAGGCCCAGCGGCACGGGCGCGGGGAACAGCAGCCCAAGCGGCCATAGCAGCAGCAGCGCCAGCGCGCCGGCGCTGGCCGGGATGAACCAGCGGTCGCGCAGCGGCTGCCACACCCGCAACACGCCCAGCGCCTGCAGCGCCCCGCCCAACAGCGCCCCCACCACGCCGCCGCCCGCGTTGAGCAGCCAGTCCTCGCGGCTGGGCACGCGGTCAGGCAGGAAGTTCTGCGTCACCTCCATCGCGTAGGACAGCAGCGCGGGCAGCAGCGCCGCCAGCAGCAGCGCCCAACCCCAGCGCCAGCCGCTGCGCACCCCGGCGCCGTAAAGCAGCGCCCCCAAGGGCATGTAGCCGATGAAGTTGGCCCACAGGTCGAAGGCGATGAAGTAGTGCGAGCCGGGCAGCACCAGCAGCGACTGCAGCGACTGCCCAGGCGGCCAGCGCCAGCCGCTGAAGGGGTACAGGCTCGCGTACACGATGAGCAGCGCGAAGGCGGCCGTCAGCGGCACGGCGGAACTGCGCGGGCGCGACATCAGCGTCTCGTGCGCATCTGGCGTTGCGAACGCAACGCAGCAGGTTGAAAGCGGAGCGCCTTGCGGACTGCCACGGCAGGGATCAGAAGGGCTTGACCACCACCAGGATCACGATGACCGTGAACAGCAGCACCGACACCTCGTTGAACACGCGGAACCACCGGTGGCTGCGCTGGTTGTCATGCTTCTCGAAGCGCCGCAGCATGCCGCGGCAGGCATGGTGGTAGCCGATCACGCCCACCACCAGCGCCAGTTTCGCGTGCAACCAGCCGTTGCCCGGGCCGCGCCCAATGCCGATGCCCAGCCACAGCCACAGGCCCAGCGCGATGGCCGGCACCATGAGCATGCTGCTGAAGCGGTAGAGCTTGTGCGCCATGAGCAGCAGCCGCTCACGCTCGGCATGCGAATCCGCCGGCACCATGGCCAGGTTCACGAACAGCCGCGGCAGGTAGAACAGGCCGGCAAACCAGCTGGCCACAAAGACAATGTGCAGGGCCTTGACCCACAGGTACGCAGAGCTCATGCGGCGCATTATGGGCAGTGCCTGCTGGCGGACTGATGCGCTGCGGCAAGCAAGCCTTGCGTGGCGGGCAAAAAAGAAAGCCCCGGGGAACGCCCGGGGCCGCAAGCCTTGCGCTGTCATGACGTCAAGGCACCTGCTCAGGGAGGAAAAGCAGGGAATGACGCCTCGCGGCTATCATTCAAGTTCCAGTCTAGCAGGCGCTTGCCTGCCCAAAGCGGGCCGGTCACGAGGGCTTACGGGCCTTTCATTCGCCACGCGGCTGCACCGGTTCCGCGCTCCGCATCAAGGACGCTTTCGCCGTGCATATCCTGCCTCCCTTCCCCGCCAGCCGGCCGCGCCGCCTGCGCCGCGACGAGTTCACCCGCGCACTGGTGCGCGAACACCGCCTGGCACCGCAGGACCTGATCCTGCCGGTGTTCCTGCTCGATGGCACCAACCGCGTCGAGGACGTGGCCAGCATGCCCGGCGTGCAGCGCATGAGCCTGGACAAGCTCCTCGGCGTGGCCGAGCAGTGCGTGTCGCTGGGCGTGCCGGTGATGGCGCTGTTCCCGGTCATCGATAGCGCGCTCAAGACGGCTGACGGCCGCGAGGCCGCCAACCCCGACGGCCTGGTGCCGCGCGCGGTGCGCGAGCTCAAGGCGCGCTTCCCGCAGCTGGGCCTGCTCACCGACGTGGCGCTGGACCCCTACACCAGCCACGGGCAGGACGGCCTGCTCGACGAAACGGGATACATCCTCAACGATGCCACCGTGGCCATGCTCAAGGCCCAGGCCCTGGCGCAGGCCCAGGCCGGCGTGGACATCGTGGCCCCCAGCGACATGATGGACGGCCGCATCGGCGCCATCCGCAACGCGCTGGAAGAGGCGGGCCTGGTGCACACCCGCATCATGGCCTACAGCGCCAAGTACGCCAGCGCCTTCTACGGACCCTTCCGCGACGCCGTGGGCAGCGCGGGCAACCTGGGCAAGGCCGACAAGAAGGTCTATCAAATGGACCCGGGCAACAGCGACGAGGCGCTGCGCGAGGTGGCGCTGGACATCGCCGAGGGCGCCGACATGGTCATGGTCAAGCCCGGCATGCCTTACCTGGACATCGTCCGCCGCGTGAAGGACGAGTTCCGCGTGCCCACCTTCGCCTATCAGGTCAGCGGCGAGTACGCCATGCTCAAGGCGGCCGCGGCCAACGGCTGGCTGGACCACGACGCGGTGATGATGGAGTCGCTGCTGGCCTTCCGCCGCGCCGGCGCCGACGGCGTGCTCACCTACTTCGCCCTGGACGCCGCCCGCCTGCTGCGCGCGCGCTGACACACGCACGCACGCCGATGCGCCTGCTCTACGTCAGCGCCGAGGGCGCGGTGGCGCTGCAGGCGCTGCCCTCGACGCTGCCGCTGGAAGGATTCATTTGGGTCCACTGCGAGCGTCCGGGCTTCGAGGCCGCCGTGCCCGCGCTGCAGGCCGCCCTGCAGCGCTGGGACTGCGGGCCGCTGGTGGAGCTGCACGTCTCCGACCTGCTCAACGCGCATCTGCCCAGCCACTTCGATTACACGTCCTGGTACGACCTGCTGGTGTTCCGCCGCCTCACGGCCACCACACCGCAAGCCCCCCCGGGCGGTAACGGGAGCCCTGGCGCCGGCAGCGCCAACGGGTCCGGTGGCAACGGCGGCGCAACCGCCACCCCGGCCCCCGCCGCGCAGTCCGGGCCGGCCCTGGTGGACACCAGCCCGGTGGGCTTCGCCATCTACGACCGCGTCCTGGTGACCGTGCACCCGGCGCAGTGCCCGGTGCGGGCCTACTTCGAACGCCGGCTCACGGCGCCGGGGGGCATGCGCGAGCGCGGCGGCCCGCGCCTGCCGGTCAGCCCGGCGGACCTGATGCTGCGCATGGTCAACCACATGGTGGACAGCTACCTGGACCTGCGCCGGCTGCTCACGCGCCAGCTCGGCGCGCTGCAGCAGGCGCTGCTGCATCCGCGCAGCCGCTTCCACGACTGGCAGGTGCTGCTGGACGCGCGCAACGCGCTGCACCTGCTGGAGGACACCTGCGAGGACCAGCGCGCCGCCGTCCAGGAGTGGATTGACGGGCTGGAGGAGCAGCCGCCGCCAGCCGGCGCCCAATCCGCGCGCGAGTTCGAGTTGCTCAAGGTGCGCTCGCGCGACGTGCAGGAGCACATCGAGCGCGTGCTCTCCCACGTGCGGCGGCTGGAGCAGTCGGCCGAGACGGCGGTGCAGATGCACTTCTCCGCCCTGGGCCACCGCACCAACGACATCATGCGCACGCTCACCGTGCTCACGGCCATCTTCCTGCCGCTGAACCTGATCACGGGCTTCTTCGGCATGAACTTCGACGCGCTGCCGCTCATCCACTCCGGCACGGGCGTGTGGATCGCCGTGGCGCTGATGGCGGCGCTGGGCGTGGGCCTGGGCGCGTTCTTCTGGCGCAAGCGCTACCTGGGGACGACGCGGCGCTGACGGCGCCGCACCCTGGGCGTCAGGCCGCGGCGTAGGGGTCGTGCAGGCCCAGGCCGAGCAGGATGCGTGTCTCCAGCGCCTCCATCTCCTGGGCCTCTTCCTCTTCCTCGTGGTCAAAGCCCTGCGCGTGCAGCGCGCCGTGCACCAGCAAATGCGCGTAGTGGTCGGCCAGGGGCAGCTTCATTTCCGCCGCCTCGCGCGCCACCACCGGGGCGCACAGCACCAGGTCGGCCACCACCACGGGCTCGTGCGCGTAGTCGAAGGTGAGCACGTTGGTGGCGTAGTCCTTGCCGCGGAACTCGCGGTTGAGCTGGCGGCCCTCCTCCTCGCCGACGATGCGCACGGTGATCTCGGCGGGCAGCTCGTCCAGCGCGGCGCGTATCCAGCGGCGCACCTTGTGGCGCGGCAGCTCGGCGCGGTGCGCGGCATCGGCAAACTGCAGCGACAGGCTCAGCTCGGGTTTTGCGGTGGCCATCAGCGCTCTCCCCGGGCGTCAGCAGCCTCGTAGGCCTGGACGATGCGGGCCACCAGCGGGTGGCGCACCACGTCGGCGGCGGTGAAGCGCGTCATGGCGATGCCGCGCACGCGCTGCAGCACGCGTTCGGCATCCACCAGGCCGCTGGTCATGCCCTTGGGCAGGTCGATCTGGCTGGTGTCGCCCGTGACCACGCACTTGCTGCCGAAGCCTATGCGGGTGAGGAACATCTTCATCTGCTCCGGCGTGGTGTTCTGCGCCTCGTCCAGGATGACGAAGGCGTGGTTGAGCGTGCGCCCGCGCATGAAGGCCAGCGGCGCGATCTCCAGCGTCGCGCGCTCGAAGGCCTTGGTGACGCGGTCGAACCCCATGAGGTCATACAGCGCGTCGTAGAGCGGACGCAGGTAGGGGTCCACCTTCTGCGTGAGGTCGCCGGGCAGGAAGCCCAGCCGTTCGCCGGCCTCCACCGCCGGGCGGGTGAGGATGATGCGCTGCACCTGGCTGCGCTCCAGCGCGTCCACCGCGCAGGCCACGGCCAGGAACGTCTTGCCCGTGCCTGCCGGGCCCAGGCCGAAGGTGATGTCGTGCGACAGGATGTGCTTGAGGTACTGCACCTGGTTGGGCGTGCGGCCCTGCAGGTCGGCGCGCCGGGTGTGCAGGACGACCTCGCCGTCGGGCGTGGCGCCCTCGGCGCCAGCGGGCGCGGCGTCGCTGCTGGCGGCTTCGGCCAGCGCCAGTTGCAGCATCTCCGGCGGGATGGGCTTGCCGGCGCGCTCGTACAGGCGCTGCAGCAGCGCGGCGGCGCGCTCGGCCTCGCGCTTGGTGCCCTCGATGCGGAAGGACTCGTTGCGCCGCGAGAGCTTGACGCCCAACGCGTCCTCGATGGCGCGCAGGTGCTCGTCCGTGGCGCCGCACAAGTGCGACAGGCGCTCGTTGTCGAGCGGAATGAAAGCGTGGCGCAGGATCAAGGGACTGCCTCTGGTCTCGCAAACAGGGCCGGCATTGTCGCCGCAGCGCGTGCCCGCAACAGACTGGCGGTCTTGGCCCGGCGCTCCTGCACAATCTTCAGCCCATGGTCCCACTGCACTCCGGCGCGCTGCTGCGACGCCTCTTCGCGCTGCTGGCACTGCTGCTGGCACTGGCTTCCCCCGCCACGGCGGATGTGCTGCGCATAGAACAGGCGCAAAGCGTGGAAAGCGACAGCGACCGCTACCCGGACGATGGGCCGCAGCGCACCGTGTCCTTGCCCGACGACTGGAACGCCTCGCGGCCGGGCCGTGCGGGGCCGGTGTGGTACCGCGTGCGCTTTGACGCGCCCGTGGCGCAGGACGCCAACGAGCTCCTGGCGCTGTACGTGGAGCGCGCGTGCAGCAACCTCGAAGTGCAGCTCAACGGCCAGCGCCTGCACGCGGCCGGCCGCATGCGCGAGCCCATGACGCGCAACTGCCACCATGCCCAGCTCGTGACGCTGCCCGCCGCGCTGCTGCGCCCCGAGGGCAACCTGCTGGACATCAAGGTGGCGGGCCAGCCGCTGCAGCGCGTGGGTTCGCGGCTGCGCGCGGGCGGGTTGTCGGAGCTGGAGCTTGGGCCCCACACGCTGCTGGCGCCGCAGCAGGAG
Source organism: Azohydromonas lata (assembly GCF_034427735.1). Taxonomy (NCBI): domain Bacteria; kingdom Pseudomonadati; phylum Pseudomonadota; class Betaproteobacteria; order Burkholderiales; family Sphaerotilaceae; genus Azohydromonas; species Azohydromonas lata. The sequence goes on along the minus strand of NZ_JAXOJX010000066.1, from coordinate 16,764 downwards.
CGCCATCTCACGCTCAACGTCACGCTGCCGCTGGTGCTCAGCGGCAGCCTGCTGCTGCTCGGCGGCTTCATGTGCGTGCTGGGCTGGCTCAACCGGCGTCACAGCTACCTGGCCTACTTCGGCATCCTGGCCGTGGGTTCGGCGCTGCTGACGGCGCGGCTGGGCTGGCGCGACCTGCCGCTCACCAGCTTCGAGGCCGAGGTGGTGCTGGCCTTGCTGATGCCCATCGTCACGCTGGCGGCGGTGCAGTTCCTGCTGCGCCGCGCCGGCCAGCGCACGCCGCGGCTTGGGCTGGTGCTGGTGCTGCAGTGCGTGCTGGTGCCGGCCAGCCTGCTGCTCGGCGGCGCCGAGCGCGTGCACCTGCTGGCCAACGCCTGGGCCACGCTGCTGGCACTGGAGGTGCTGGTGGCGCTGGAGCGCTTCCTGCGCCGCGCCTGGCGCCGCCGCGGCCAGCACGGCTGGGCTGCGGCCATGCTGATTGCCGGCACGGCGGCCCTGGTGGTGGTGCAACTGCTGGCGCTGCTGGAGCCGCCGGGCTCGACCTTCCTGGCGCTGGTGCACCTGTCGCTGCCGCTGACCTTCATAGGCATGGGACTGCGCCTTGTGCAACTGCACGGCCGCGCCTTGCAGGACGCCGAGGCCGACCGCCGCGTGCTGGAGGCGCGCATCCGCGAGGCCACCGAGGAAATCGAGCGCAACTTCGCGCAGCTCACCGAGCTGCGCATCGAGCAGGTCACCGAGCGCGAGCGCAAGCGCATCGCCGCGGATTTGCACGACGACTTGGGTGCCAAGCTGCTGACCATCGTCCACACCAGCGACAACGAGCGCATTTCCACGCTGGCGCGCGAGGCGCTGGAGGAGATGCGGCTGTCGGTACGCGGCCTCACGGGGCGGCCGGTGCGGCTCATCGACGCGTTGGGCGACTGGCGCGCCGAGGCCATGAGCCGCCTGTCACAGACCGGCATAGAGGCACGCTGGGTCGCGCCCACCGACGACCTGCCGCAGACCCTCTCGGCCCGCGCCTACGTGCAGACCACGCGCATCCTGCGCGAGGCGGTCAACAACATCATCAAGCACAGCGGCGCCACGCACTGCACGGTGACCTGCCAGATCGACGGCAGCGACTTCCAGCTCGCCATCCAGGACAACGGCCGCGGCATCCCCATGGAGCTCGACGGCCGGCTCGACCGCGGCCACGGCATGTCCAGCATGAAGCACCGCGCCAAGCAGTTGCAGGGCCAGTGCCTGGTGGAGTCGGGGCCGGGCTACGGCACCGTCATCCGTCTGACGCTGCCGCTGGAGCGCCACGCCGTGGCGGCCTGAGAAGAAGCAGACCTGGAAGCCGCGCCATCCCTCCAGACGCGGGCCCGCGGCCAAGTGGCCTCAAACAGGTGCGCTGTTACCATGAACTACACACAACCCGTGACGTTTTGGTGGAGGGACTTGTGAAAAACATCCTGCTTCTGGAAGACCTGCCGCAGATCCGCACCTGGCTCAAGAGCCTGGTGATGGAGGTGTTTCCACACGCCGAAATCTCCGAAAGCGCACGCGTGCATGACGCCCTGGGCCTGGTGTCGGCGCTGCGCTTCGACCTGGCGCTGGTTGATCTGGGCTTGCCCGACGGATCGGGAGTGGACGTGGTGACGGCGCTGCGCGAGCAGCAGCCCGAGGCGCAGTCGGTGGTGGTGACCATCCACGACGACGACGAGCACCTCTTCCCCGCTCTGCAGGCTGGTGCCTACGGCTACATCCTCAAGGAGCAGCCGCGCGAGCTCATCACCGAGCAGTTGCAGCGCATCAGCCAGGGCGAGCCGCCGCTGTCGCCTTCCATCGCCCGGCGCGTCATCGCCTACTTCGCCGCGCAGGCCAAGCCGCAGGCGCCGCTCATGCCGCACGTGCAACTTACCGAGCGTGAAAGCGAAGTGCTGCTGCGCGTGGCCAAGGGTTTCACGCTGCCGGAGATCGGCGTGCAGCTCAACCTGTCGCGCCACACCATTGCCGACTATGTGAAGCAGATCTATCGCAAGCTGAACGTGAGCTCACGCGCCGAAGCCGCGCTGGAAGCGCAGCGCCTGGGCCTCTTCGGCCGCAGCCGCTGAAAGCAAGAACAACAAGGATTGAAGATGAAGAATTTGACGAGCGCGCCCCTGCGGCCTGATGCGCCGCGGGCGGTGTGCCCGTGATCGGCCGCCTGCAAGGCCAGCTGATCGAGAAGTCTCCGCCCCTGGTCATGCTGGACGTGGGCGGCGTCGGCTACGAAGTCGATGTGCCCATGAGCACGTTCTACCAACTTCCCTCGCTGGGCGAACGCGTCACGCTGCTTACGCACATGGTGGTGCGCGAGGACGCACATCAGCTCTTCGGCTTTCTCACGGCCGAGGAACGCGCCACCTTCCGCCAGCTCATCCGCATCAGCGGCGTTGGGCCGCGCATGGCGCTGTCGCTGCTGTCGGGCCTGAGCGTCACGGAGCTCGCGCAGGCCGTGAGCCAGCAGCAGAGCGCACGGCTGGTGAAGGTGCCTGGCATTGGCAAGAAGACGGCCGAGCGGCTGCTGCTGGAGCTCAAGGGCAAGCTGGGACCGGACCTGGGCCAACCGGTGACGGTGGCCAACGACGCGCAGGCCGACATCGTGCAGGCGCTCATTGCGCTGGGCTACGCCGAGCGCGACGCCTCCGCCGCGCTCAAGGCGCTGCCGCCGGACGTGGGCGTGAGCGAAGGCATCAAGCTCGCGCTGCGCTCGCTTTCGCGCTGAGCCTGGTCACCGCCGCGGCGGCGGCGGCAATGTCAACGTCAGTGCTTGTGGTCGTGCCCCTGGCCACCGTGCATGTGACCTGAGGCCGCGGCCGGTGCGGCGCGGTTGTCTACGAGCAACTCCGTCTTCACCTCGCCGGCCTTTTCGAAGCGCAGCACCAGCGGCAGCTTGTCGCCCGCACGCAGCGGCGCCTTCAGGCCCATGAGCATGAGGTGCAGGCCGCCGGGCGCGAGGTCCACCGTGGCGCCCGCGGGCAGCTCGATCGCATCGACCTGGCGCATGCGCATCACGTCGCCGGACATTTGCATGCTGTGCAGTTCCACGCGCTCGGCCGCGGACGTGCTGGCGCCCAGGAGCCGGTCGGCCGCGTTGCCGGCATTGCGCAACTGCACGTAGGCGCCGCCCACGGGCTGCCCGGTCACGGTGGGCCGCGCCCAGCCGTCGCGCGCCTGCACGGTGGCGTCGGCCCAGGCAGTGGTGCTCAACAGCAGGGCGGCAGCCAGCAGGCCGCGGCGCAGGGTCATGAAATTCATGCTCGGGTCCCGGTTCGGTGTGAGGAAGTGATCAGGCGGCTTGCGGCGCAAGGCCATGAGGGGCGGCATGTTAGCCAGCCGGCCTGCCGGGCCGTTCGATAATGCCTGTATGAGCATACAGACGGACGAATTCGCGGGCGCCCCGCCGCGCCGCATGGTCAGCGCCGCCCCGGGCTCGCCCAACGAGGAGGCGTTCGAGAAGGCGCTGCGCCCAAAGGGCCTGCGCGAATACGTGGGCCAAGCCAAGGCGCGCGAGCAGTTGGAAATCTTCATCAGTGCGGCGCGCAAGCGGCGCGAAGCCCTGGACCACGTGCTGCTGTTCGGCCCCCCGGGCCTGGGCAAGACCACGCTGTCGCACATCATTGCGGCCGAGTTGGGCGTGAATCTGCGCCAAACATCGGGCCCCGTGCTGGAAAAGCCCAAGGACCTGGCGGCCATCCTCACCAGCCTGGAGCGGCACGACGTGCTGTTCATCGACGAGATCCACCGCCTGTCGCCGGTGGTGGAGGAAATCCTCTACCCGGCGCTGGAGGACTACCAGATCGACATCATGATCGGCGAGGGCCCGGCAGCGCGCTCCATCAAGCTGGATCTGCAGCCCTTCACTCTTGTGGGCGCCACCACCCGCGCTGGCATGCTCACCAATCCGCTGCGCGATCGCTTCGGCATCGTGGCGCGGCTGGAGTTCTACACGCCGCAAGAGCTTGCGCGCATCGTCACGCGCTCGGCCGGGCTGCTGGAGGCCCCCATCGATGCCGCCGGCGCCATGGAAATCGCACGCCGCTCGCGCGGCACGCCTCGCATCGCCAACCGGCTGCTGCGCCGCGTGCGCGACTATGCCGACGTCAAGGGTGACGGCTCCATAGGCGGCGACATCGCCTCGGCCGCGCTGGCCATGCTGGACGTGGACCCGCAGGGCTTCGACCTCATGGACCGCAAGCTGCTGGAGGCCGTGGTGCACCGCTTCGACGGCGGCCCCGTGGGCCTGGACAACGTGGCCGCAGCCATAGGCGAGGAGCCCGGCACGATTGAGGACGTGATCGAGCCCTACCTCATCCAGCAGGGCTACCTGCAGCGCACGCCGCGCGGGCGCATCGCCACGCTGGCCGCCTACCGGCACCTGGGCGTGGCGCCCAAAGCGGGGGCCGGCGACCTGTTCGAGAACTGATCACGCCTTGCCCCGTCGGCCGGGGCAGCGGCTCACAGCATGTCTTCAACCACCAGGCGGTGGTAGCGCTCGGCCACGCGCGCACCGTAGCGGCGGGCGACCTCGCCGGCGCGCAACGCCTGCTCGTCCTCCGGCGCGAAGACGATGAGCCAGCCGCAGCCCTCGCGGGCCAGCTCGCAGTAGCGGCGCATGAGAACGACCTCATGGCCGAACTCGGCCGTGCCGCTTACGCCGTCGAGCATCTGCCGCATCTCGCGGCCTTCCTCGTCGCCGGTGTAGAACAGGACGTCCTCGGAACCGAAGCCCAGCTCGCGCAGGTCGCGCGCGGCCTGCTGTGCCGACTGGTCGTCCGGGAAAGCCACCACCACGTGCCCAACCGGCTTGAAGGCGCCGAAAGACACCGGCACCTGCGTCTTGGTCATTCGCTTCACGGCCATAGCCGACCTCCGCTACGTTCAAGTGCGGCCGCGCGGGAGGCGCGGCCGCATCACGCCACGGGGCAAGGCGAGTGCCCGTCAGCGGACAAAGCGGCTTTAACGCAGGTTCAGGTCGCCTTGCTGCGCCGCTGCTGCCACGCCAGCAGCTCGCCGACGATGCCGCGGCGGAAGGCGATCACGCACACCACGAAGATGCCGCCAATGATCACCGTCACCCAGGAGCCGACGCGGTCGGCCAGGAAGTTCTGCAAACCGATGATGGTGAAGGAGCCCAGCACCGGTCCGGCGAAAGTGCCCATGCCGCCCAGCAGCGTCATGAGCACCACCTCGCCGGAGAGCGACCAGTGCACGTCGGACAAGGTGGCAAAGCCCAGCACCAGCGTCTTGAGCGATCCAGCCAGCCCGGCCAGCGCGGTGGACAGGACAAAGGCCAGCAGCTTGTACTTGTCCACGTCGTAGCCCAGCGACACCGCGCGCGGCTCGTTTTCGCGAATGGCCTTGAGCACCTGGCCGTAAGGCGAATGGACGATGCGAATCACCCCCAGGTACACCGCCACGAACACGGCCAGCACCACGAAATACATCGCGACGTCGTCGCCCAGCGGGATGAAGCCGAACAAGTGGCCACGCGGCACGCCCTGCAGGCCGTCCTCGCCGCCCGTGAAGGGCACCTGCAGGCATACGAAGTACACCATCTGCGCCATGGCCAGCGTGATCATGGCGAAGTAGATGCCCTGGCGCCGTATGGCGATGAGCCCGACCAGCAGTCCCACCAGCGCCGCAATGGCGGTGCCGGCCAGCAGCCCGAGCTCCGGCGGCCAGCCCGCACTGCGCACCAGCCAGCCCGTGGCGTAGGCGGCCGAGCCCATGAAGGCCGCGTGTCCGAACGACAGCAGCCCGGTGTAGCCCAGCAGGAGATTGAAGGCGCAGGCGAAGATGGCAAAGCACAGCGCCTTCATCATGAACACCGGGTACAGGCCGATGAAGGGCGCGGCCAGCAATACGGCCAGCACGACGAGCCAGAGCAGCCGAGCGCGGCGCTCCACGGAGACAGCAGAAGCGCCGGGCATCATTTCTCCTTGCCGAACAGGCCGGCGGGCCGCAGCACCAGCACGATGGCCATGATCACGAACACCACGATGTTGGAGGCCTCGGGATAGAAGACCTTGGTCAGGCCCTCCACCAACCCAAGCATCAGCCCGGTGAGGATGGAGCCCAGGATGGAGCCCATGCCGCCGATCACCACCACCGCGAACACGACGATGATGAGGTTGCTGCCCATCAGCGGCGTGACCTGAATCACCGGCGCAGCCAGCACTCCGGCCAGCGCCGCCAGTCCAGCGCCGGCGGCGTAGGTGAACATCACCATTACCGGCACGTTGATGCCGAAGGCCTGCACCAGCGCCGGGTTCTCGGTACCAGCACGCAGCGTGGCGCCCAGCGGCGTCTTCTCTATCAGGAACCAGGTGCCCAGGCACACCACGAGCGAGGCGACGATGACCCAGGCCCGATAATTGGGCAGCACCATGAAACCCAGGTTGGTTGCGCCCTGCAACAAGTCGGGCACCGGGTACTGCTGGCCCGACACCCCGAACTGCTCGCGGAACACGCCCTCGGCAATCAACGCCAGGCCAAACGTCAGCAGCAGCCCATACAGCGGGTCGAGCTTGTAGAGATGCTTGAGCAGCGTGCGTTCAATGACCACGCCCAGGGCCCCGACCACCAGCGGCGCGAACACCAGCGCCATCCAGTAGTTGATGCCCAGGTACTCCAGCCCCAGCCAGGCCACGTAGGCGCCGATCATGTACAGCGCCCCATGGGCGAAGTTCACGATGCCCAGCAGGCCGAAGATCACCGCCAGCCCCAGGCTGAGCATGGCGTAGAAGGAGCCGTTGACCAGGCCCAGCATGAGCTGGCCCAGGAAGGCCTGGTGCGGTATGCCGAAGATGTCCACGAGGTCAGGTCCCGAAGTGGAGTACGGGGTGCACGCGCCGCCGCGCGGTACGGCGGCGGCGCAGCGGGCTCAGTGCGTCACTGCTTCCACAGCGCGCACTTGCTCTCCGCCTTGGTGGTGAAGGCCACGTCGCCCTTGATGGTCTCCACCACGTTGTAGTAGTCCCAGGGCTCGGTCGATTGCGCGGGCGTCTTGACCTGCATGAGGTACATGTCGTGCACCATGCGGCCGTCCTCGCGCACGTAGCCGTTCTTGGCAAAGACGTCGTTGATCTTGGTCTTCTTTAGTTGCGCCATCACCTTGTCGCCGTCGTCGCTGCCCACGGCCTTGACGGCCTGCAGGTAGTTCAGCGCCACCGAGTAGTCGGCGGCCTGCAGCGATGAGGGCATCCGCTTGACCTTCTCAAAGAACTTGCGGCCCCAGGCGCGGCTTTCGGCGTCGCGGTTCCAGTACCAGCTGTCGGTGAGGTACATGCCCTGGGTGTTCTTCAGGCCCAGCGAGTGCACGTCGTTGATGAACATCAGCAGCCCGGCAAGCTTCATCGACTTGGTGATGCCGAACTCGTTGGCCGCCTTGATGGCGTTGATGGTGTCGCCGCCGGCGTTGGCCAAGCCCAGGATCTGCGCCTTGCTGGACTGTGCCTGCAGCAAGAAGCTGGAGAAGTCGCTGGCCGAGAGCGGGTGCTTGACCGAACCTGCCACCGTGCCGCCGGAGGCCTTGACGACGTTGGCCGTGTCGTTCTGCAGCGACTGGCCGAAGGCGTAGTCGGCGGTGAGGAAGAACCAGCTCTTGCCGCCGGCGCGCACCACCGCGCCGCCCGTGCCCTTGGCCAGCGCCACCGTGTCGTAGGCCCAGTGCACGGTGTAGGGCGAGCACTGCTCGTTGGTCAGCGCCGAGGTGCCGGAGCCCACGGCGATGAAGGGCTTCTTCTTCTCCGCCGCCACCTTGGCCATGGCCAGGCTGGTGCCGGAGTTGGTGCCGCCTATGAGCAAATCCATGCCCTGGGTGTCGAACCACTCGCGCGCCTTGGCGGCGGCCACGTCGGCCTTGTTCTGGTGGTCGGCGGTGATCAGCTCCACCTTCTTGCCATTGATGGCACCGCCCATCTCCGCGATGGCCATGCGTATGGCCTCGGCGCCGCCGGGGCCGTCGATGTCCGAGTACAGGCCGCCCATGTCGGTGATGAAGCCAATGCGGATCACATCGCCCGATACCTGGGCATGGGCGGAACCAATGGATGCGATGGCAACGGCACAGCCGGCAGCAAGCGTCTTGAGTTTCATGTCGGGGTCTCCTTGCAGAAGCACTTCAAACGTCACACGCCCAGGTACTCGCGCAGCTTCTGGCTGTGCTGCGGCAGTTGATCCTGGGTGAATTCCTCGATCACGCGGCCGTGCTCCATGACGAGGAAGCGGTCCGCCAGCGGCGCGGCGAAGCGAAAGTTTTGCTCCACCATCACGATGGTGTAGCCCTGGCGCCGCAGCGTCATCACCATCTCCGCGAGCTTCTGGACGATCACCGGCGCCAGGCCCTCGGAAATCTCGTCCAGCAGCAGCAGCCGCGCGCCGGTGCGCAGGATGCGCGCCACCGCCAGCATCTGCTGCTCGCCGCCGGACAGCCGCGTGCCCTGGCTGGAGGCGCGCTCGCGCAGGTTTGGGAACATCGCGTAGATCTGCTCCACGCTCATGCCGCCCTGGGTCAGCACGGGCGGCAGCATCAGGTTCTCCTGCGTGGAGAGGCTGGAGAAGATGCCGCGCTCCTCCGGGCAGTAACCCACGCCCAGCCGCGCGATGCGGTGCGTGGGCAACGAGACGCTCTCCTCGCCGTGGACCTTGATGGAGCCCTTGCGGCTGCCCGTGAGACCCATGATGGCGCGCAGTGTCGTGGTGCGCCCGGCGCCGTTGCGGCCCAGCAGCGTCACCACCTCGCCCTCCTCCACCGTGAAGCTCACCCCGTGCAGCACGTGCGATTCGCCGTACCAGGCGTGCAGGTCGCGCACCTCCAGCAGACGCCGGCGCGCGGCCCCGGCAGCCGGGGCCACGGCGGGCGCCGTGTTGGCAGGTTGCAGCCCGACGGGCGGCATGGGCGTGGCCACGCCACCGGTTTGCGTGCGTTGCATCAGTGTGCTCCCTGCAGTTCGACGTTGGCGCTGCCCATGTAGGCCTCCACCACCGCCGGGTTGGCCGACACCTGCGCGTAAGGACCTTCCGCGAGCACGGCGCCGCGCTGCAGCACCGTGATGGTGTCGGCGATGCTCGACACCACGCTCATGTTGTGCTCCACCATCAGCACGGTGCGGTCCGCGGCCACCTTCTTGATGAGCTGACGGATACGGTCCACGTCCTCTATGCCCATGCCCTGCGTGGGCTCGTCCAGCAGCATCAGCCGCGGCTCCATGGCCAGCGTTGTGGCGATTTCCAGCGAGCGTTTGCGACCGTAGCTCAGCTCCACCGCCGGCAGATCGGCGTAGCGCGGCAGGTCCACCGCATGCAGCAACTCCATCGCGCGCTCGTTGAGCACGCTGAGCTTGCGCTCGGAGCGCCAGAACTGGAACGACGCCCCCAGGTGCTTGCGCTGCAGCGCCACCCGCACGTTCTCCAGCACCGTCAGGTGCGGAAACACGGCCGATATCTGGAAGGAGCGGATGACGCCACGGCGCGCTATCTGCGCCGGTGCCTCACGCGTGATGTCCTGCCCCTCGAAGACGATGCGCCCGGAGGTGGGCTGCAGGAACTTGGTGAGCAGGTTGAAGCAGGTGGTCTTGCCCGCGCCGTTGGGTCCGATCAGCGCGTGAATGGTCCCGCGCCGCACGCGCAGGTTGACCTTGTTGACCGCGACGAAGCCCTTGAACTCGCGGGTGAGATCCTGGGTTTCCAGGATGTGGTCGCCGCTCATGCGCCGCCTCCTTGCTTGACGTTGTCCCGGGAGACCTGCGGCACCGAGCCGCCCAGCCGCTGCGTGAGCTCGCGCGCCGTGCCCAGCACCACCTCCAGGTGCCGCGCGCCGCCGTCGGTGCCGAGCATGCTTTTGTTGATGCACACGCCCACGCCGGCCACGGCCTGGCCCGCGGCGTCGAACACCGGCGCACCCATGCAATAGACGCCCTCGCGCACGCCCTCGTCGTCGATGCTGTAGCCGCGCTCACGCGTGGCGCGCAGCTCACGCCTGAGTGCTGCGCGCGTGAGCGGCCCCTTGCTCGCCATGCTGGGCAGCGGGTCGGTAGGAAACAGGTGCCCCAGCCGCTCCGGGCTCTGGTGCGCCAGCATGGCCTTGCCCGTGGCAGCCAGGTGCGCGGGCAAGCGCATGCCCACCGTGAAGGCCAAGCCCAGCGGGCGCCGGCCCGGCCGCGCGGCCACGTACACCACCTCGGCGCCATTGAGCACGGACAGGATGATGGTTTCGTCATGCGCACCGCCGGCCGTTGTCTTCCACAGCGCGTTGAACTCGTCCGTCACCTGCGTGCACGACACGAAAGCTTCAGCCAGCCGCATCACGCGCGCACCCAGGATGAAGCTCCCATCGGCTTGACGGCGCAGGTAGCCGAAGCTCACCAGCGTGTTGCAAAGGCCATGCACGCTGCTCTTGGGATAGCCCAACTCCGTGGCCAGGCGTGCCAGCGTCAGCGGCGTGCGCGCCTGCGCGATGCGCTCCAGCAGCGTCAGCGCCCGCGCCACGGCCGGCACCAGCGAAGGCTGCGCCGGGGCGTTCTCACCTTGCGGGGCCGCCGCAGGCTGTCCGGCAGAGCGGCGTGCACGAGAGGCGATGACGGCTGGGTTGTTCAATCTGCTGAACGGGATTCAATAGACGGAACCGGATCGTCGGCACTTGCCGCGAGCCTGTCATTACTGCCGAGGCCAAACCGAGGGAATGTCCTGTGGGGGCTAACCCTGTCATCCAAGTTGCATCAAAGGCAACATTTCGATGCGCAGAGATATTTCCCCGGGACCGGCCAGAAAGCGGTTTTGGGGGGAATCAACCTGAAGAGGGAAGCCACCTCCCCCAGGGGAGCGATGCCCACCCGCGATCCGCGTACGGCGAAGCCGTCCAGAACACTCAGGAGCTGCAAGCACTTGGGCCGCGCCGCGACCGGGCTCAGCGGCTCCAGCAGGCCGGCGGCGTGCGCTGCACGTTGCCTCGGTTCACCACCACGGCCAGGGCGGGGCAGGCGCCGTCGGCGGCCTGGCTGCGGCCGGCTACGGCAGTGGCCGTGACCACGTAGCCCGCCGCGCCGGCATCGGCCAGCGCCAGCGCGTAGTAGCCGTCAGTGCTCAGGGTGCGCAGGCCCAGGCCCAACGGTGGCGCCGTGGCCAAGTCGCCGGCATAAGCGCGGTGGCTGCCGCGCCAGCGCTCCTGTGCCTGCTCCACCTGCATCAGCGCGACCACCGCATCGGTGCGCCGGCTCTTTCGCAGTTGCGCCATGTAGGAGGGATAGGCCACGGCCGCCAACACGGCGGCGATGGCCAGGGCCACCACCGCTTCCACCAGCGTGAAGCCCGTGCCGGCCCTGCGGGAAGAAACATTTGCTTGCGCCATCGCTCCAGTGTGGACAGCGCGGCAGCGGCGTGGTGAGACGCCATGGTGCGGCCCCCGCAGGCATGCGGCAGGAAAAGCACGCATGAAGCCGCCGCGCCGGGGCACGGCGGCTTGAAAGAATCGAAGGGTTCAGGCGCCGCGCAGCACGGATGCGCAGCGCCTTTGGAGATCAGGCCGTCTCGTCCAGCGCCGGCCGGGCCAGGTGCGCGTCATCGCTCCAGCCCACCAAAGTAAAGCCCTGGGGGGTGTGCAGCAGCCGGTTGACGGTGGCGTTGCCGATGTGCCAAGTGCGCGGGGCCTGCAGATCCAGCCGCGTGGCGGCGCGGTAAAGGCAGTCCAGCACGCCGCCATGGGCCACCAGCGCGATGGACTGGCCTGCGTGGCGCGACGCCAGTTCCATGGCCGTGTTCACGCAGCGCTCGTAGAACTCCCGCAGCGTCTCGCCACCCTCGGGGCCGAACTCGGGGTCGCGGTGCCGCCAGCGCAGGCTGCTCTCGGGCCAACGCTGCTCGATCTCGTCGAAGCGCAGGCCTTCGAAGCAGCCGAAACGCCGCTCGCGCAGTCCCGGCTCGCGCTGCACCGGCAGGCCCGCGGCTTGGGCGAAGCCCTGGGCCGTTTCGACGGCACGGCCCAAGTCGCTGGCGTAGACGGCGTGCAGCGGCTCCTCGGCCAGCGCCTGCGTCAGGCACTGCGCCTGCCAGCGGCCGTTGGCATTGAGCGGGATGTCGGTGTGGCCCTGGATGCGCGTGTCGGCGTTCCAGTCGGTTTCACCGTGGCGGATGGCAATGATGCGGGTGGGTTCCAGGGGACTTCCTTTGCAGCGGCCGCGGCGCGCGGGGCGTCAGGACTGCGCCAGCAGCCTGCGGTTGAGCGTGTAAGTGCCGCTGAAGCGGGCCTCGGCCAGCACCTGGCCGGCCAGCGCCGCGCGGGCTTCGGCACCCGTGAACGCACCCTCCACCGCCAGGCGCGGCACCGACAGCGCGTAAAGGGTGAACACGTAATGGTGCACCAGCGTGTCGTTGAAGGGCGGGAAAGGCCCGTCATACCCGAAGTAGCTGCCGGCCATTGGCGCGTCGCCGGCGAACCAGCCGGTGTAGTCGTTGACGCCCTGGCGCGCACCGTGCGGCGCTGCCGGCCCCGGCTTGCCGCGCGCCGTGAAACCCTGGCTGAACTGGCCCTCGCCGATGGCGGTGAGCGTGGGCGGCAGGTCCACCAGCACCCAGTGGAAGAAGTCCACGCGCGGCAGGTCGGCGGGGACTTCGCGGTCAGGCTGGTTGACGTCGTCGCCTCGGCTGGGCACGTCCGGGTCGTGGCAAATCAGCGCCAGCGAACAGGTCCCGGCGGGCACGCCGCTCCAGGCCAGGTGCGGGTTGAGGTTGGGGGCGAAGCCCACGCCCTCGCCGTCAATGCGCCCGGCGGCAAAGCGCTCGGGGATGGGCGCACCGTCGGCCCAGCTCTCGCTCCAGAGTTTCATGACGCTCTCCTCGGTCTTTGTGTTGAGGTGGCAAGGGAAACGGGCGCCACGGCGCGCCGGGCGAGCGCGTCCGCACTGAAAGGCCGCGGGCCCAGCCCGGCAGGCGGCGGGCTCAGACGCCCCAGACGATCGGATAGCCCGCCGCTTGGGCGCGCTTCATCATCTCCACCAGCGGCCACACGCGCTGGCGCAGCCCCACGCCGTCGCGCGGCGGCAGTTGCTTGCCCTCGGCGGCGGCTTCGGCCTCGGCTTGGGCGCGGGCGGCCTCCTCGGCCGCCACGGCCTGCTCCAGCAACTGGCGCAGCCGGGGCATGTCGTCCACTTCGAAGATGCCCTGCGCCGCGGGCTCGCGGCCCATGATGCGCAGCAGCTGGTCGCCGTTGACGCCCAACATCACCACGTCGCCCGTCGCCTTGGACTTGAACTTGTAGATCATCGCTTGGCCATGTAGTCGCGGTTGAAGGGATAGCTTGATTGTGCGCCGCGCATGGGGCCCTGGCCGACGTCGCCGCTGGGGGCGCTGGCCAGCATCTGGTGCAGCGACAACCAACCCTGCTCGAAGCTCGCGGCGCTGCCGGCCAGGTACAGCCGGTAGGCGCGCAGCACGCGCTCGCCGGCCAGCGCGCGGGCCTCTTCCAACCGCGACTCCAGCGCGTCCGACCACGCCCACAGCGTGCGCGCGTAGTGCGGGCGCAGGTTCTCGGTGTCCAGCATCTCCAGCCCCGCGCCGGCCATCTCGCGCAGCACGTGCGAGACGTGCAGCAGCTCGCCGCCGGGAAAGATGTAGCGGTCTATGAAGTCGCCTATGCCCGCGCCCAACTGCCGGTTGCGCGTGCCACCGGCGGTGATGCCGTGGTTCATCAACAGCCCGCCGGGCTTGAGCAGGCGGCGGATCTTGGCGAAGTACACGGGCAGGTTGGCGCGGCCCACGTGCTCGAACATGCCCACGGAGGCGATCTTGTCGAAGGGCGCGTCCTCCGGCAGCGCGCGGTAGTCCAGCAGCTCCATGCGCACGCGCCCGCGCAGGCCACGCTCCTCGATGAGCCGGTTGACGTGCGCGTGCTGGTTCCTGGACAGCGTGATGCCGTGCCCCCGCACCCCGTAGTGCTCGGCCGCCCACAGCAGCAGGCCGCCCCAGCCCGCGCCTATGTCCAGGAAGCGCTCGCCCTCGCGCAGCATGAGCTTGCGGCAGATGTGGTCGAGCTTGGCCTCCTGCGCCTGCGCCAGCGTCATGCCGGTGTCGCGGAAATAGGCGCAGGAGTAGATGCGCCGCTCATCCAGCCACAGCGCGTAGAAGTCATCCGAGACGTCGTAGTGGAACTGCACCTGCTGCGCGTCGGCCGCGGGCGTGTGGCGCGCCAGGGCGCGGCCCGCGCCCAGCAGCTCGCGCCAGGCCGCCAGCGGCGAGCGCCTTTGCTCGCCCGTGGGATCGGCGGCGATGAGCTGCACGGCCAGCCGCATCACGTCGCGCGGCGCGCCGCCTATGTCCAGGCGGTGCTCCACGTAGTCCTCCGCCACGCGGCCTATCTGGCCCGTGGCCAGGTGCACCAGCGCGCGCAGGTCCTGCAGCACCAGCGTGACGGCCGCCGGCAGCGGGCCCAGCCGCCGCCCGCCGGGCAGCGTCACCGCCAACGGCGGCTGCAGGGCGGCAATCTTGCGTTCGACCAGGGCTTCCAGCGTTGGCATGGCACACGGGGGGCGGCGGACAACGAGCCCCATCCTGTAGGCACGGCCGCGCCGTCGCAATTGGCGTGCCCGCCACCCTCACCCGTGCGGGGGATAGCCTTGCTCCCCATGCCGCCCCGGTCGTGCCTTCAGGCCGGCGTGGGCGCCGGCGGCAGCGGCTGCGAGCGCTGGTGCTGCTCCAGCACCTCGGCCTCCAGCGCCGGGGCCCAAAGGTAGCCCTGGCCTTCGGGGCAGCCTACGCGCGACAGAAACTCGCGCTGCGCCTCGGTTTCCACGCCCTCGGCGATGACGCGCAGCTCCAGCGCCTGCGCCATCTGGACGATGGCACGGACGATGGCCGCGTCGCTCTCGTCGCCGGGCAGCCCGCGGACGAAGCCGCGGTCGATCTTGAGCTTGTTGATGGGAAAGCGCTTGAGGTAGGCCAGGCTGGAGTAGCCGGTGCCGAAGTCGTCCACCGCCAGCCGCACGCCCAACTGCGCCAGCGCCTGCAGCCGGGACAGCGTCTCCTCCGCGTCGTGCAGCAGCAGGCTCTCGGTGAGCTCCAGCTCCAGCAGGTGCGGCGGCAGCGACGCCGCCTCCAGCACCGCCTGCACCTGGTCCACGAAGTAGGGCTGCTGGAACTGCAGCGCCGAGACGTTGACCGCCACCGGCAGCGGCCAGCCCTGCTGCAGCCAACGCGAGGCCTGGCCCACGGCCTGCGTGAGCACCCACTCGCCTATGGCAACGATGAAGCCGCTGGCCTCGGCCACGGGGATGAACTCCGCGGGCGGGATGTCGCCGCCGCGCCCGGGGTCGTGCCAGCGTATGAGCGCCTCCACGCCCACCAGGCGGCCGCTGTCCAGGTCGTGCTGCGGCTGGTAGGTGAGGCGAAAGCGCTTGCTCGCCAGCGCCAGCCGCATGGCGTGGTCCAGCTGGATGCGCGCGCGCGCGTCCAGCGGCTGGTGCAGCGGGTGGTGCAGCCGGTAGCCGGCGCGGCCGCCGGCCTTGGCGCGCTGCATGGCAGTCTCGGCGTGGCGCAGCAGCTCGTCGGCGCTGATGCCGTCCACCGGATGCACGGCGATGCCTATGCTGCAGGTGAGGGTGAACTCCGAGCCCTCCAGCGTGAGCGGCCGTGCCACGGTTTCCAGCACGCGGCAGGCGGTGAGCTCGGCAGCGCGCGCGTCGCTGGCGCGCGCCAGCAGCGCGAACTGGTCGCCCCCTAAGCGCGCCACCACGTCGCCCTCGCGCACGCAGTGCTGCAGCCGCGAGCGCATCTCGCACAGCACATGGTCACCGCCGTGGTGGCCCAAGCTGTCGTTGACGTGCTTGAAATGGTCCAGGTCCAGCACCAGCACCGCGAAGCTCTCGCCGCCCGGAGGCATGTCGGCCACGGCGCGCGTGACCCGGTCGCCGAACTGCGCGCGGTTGGCCAGCCCGGTGAGCGGGTCCGTGCTGCTGAGGTGCTCGATGCGCTGGTCGGCGGCGATGCGCTCGCTCAGATCGCGGAAGGAAAACACCTGCCCAACCGGCCGGCCGCCGACCCACTGCGGCTGCGTCACGCGCTCCACCACCTGCCCCGAGCGCAGCCGCAGCCGGTCGCTGGCCTGCATGAGCACGGCCTCGCGCAGCGCGTCCAGCCGCTGCTGGTAGCGCACGGGGTCGGCGACGCTGCGGCGCATCCAGTCGTAGACGGCCGCGTCGTTGCCCTCCTGCAGCAGCGCCTGCGGCAGCGCCCAAATCTGCGCGAAGTGGCGGTTGAAGCTGCGGATGTGGCCGGCCAAGTCGGTGACGAGGATGCCGTCGGCCGTGGCCTCCAGCGTGGCGCGCAACTGCGCCAGCAACTGCTCGCGCTCCTGCTCGGCCAGGCGCTGCGCGCTGTGGTCCTGCAGCGCCACCATGAACAGCCCCGGCGGCAGCGGCCGTATGCGCCGCGTGAGGTAGAGCGTGGCGCCGTCGCCGCGCTGCAACAGGGCCTGCGAGCACAGCTCGGCCACGGCCTCGGCACCGCCCTCGCAGGCCACGGCAGCGGCCTCGGCCCAAAAGGCGAAGTCCTCCGGCGTGGGCAGCAGCGTGTCCGCGCCCGCACCCAACACGCGCTCGCGCGGCAGCGCCAGCAGCCGCAGCGCCGCCTCATTGACGGCGCACACGCAAAGCGTGCCGGCGTGCACCAGCCACACGGCCTCGTTGAGGTTTTCGATCAGCGCCCCCCAGGCCGCCAGGGCCTGCGGCGGCGGCCCTGTCTCTTATA
>NZ_JAXOJX010000065.1:0-36067 GCF_034427735.1 Azohydromonas lata | reverse complement strand
CCGCGGCGCTGCGCCGCGCTGCGCGAGCTGGCCGACCTGCAGCTCAACGCCTTCGGCGATGCGCGCGCCGCCGCGCTGACGCTGGACGAGGCCGCGCGCGGGCAGCCGGCGCTGGCGCTGCAGGCCGCGCTGGCCGCGCTGGTGGCCGACCTGTACGAGGGCACGCGCCGCGGCGTGGACATCGCCGCCGGCTTTGCCGCGCTGGCCGGCCAACTGGGCGTGCCGCGCGAGGGCGAGGGCCCCGCGCGCGCGCCGCGGCCGCCCGGGGCACGGCCCCGCATCGGCCTGATCTCGGCGCAGTTCTGCGCCTCGCCCGTGGGCTTCCTGACCCTGGGCGCGCTGCGCGCGCTCGCGCGCGAGGCCGACCTGATCTTCTTCGACCGCGGCGCCAAGGCCGATTGGGCGCGCACCGAGTTCCTGGCCCTGGCGCACCGCTGGGTGAGTTGCCGCGCGCTGGACGCCGCCACGCTGCGCCGGCTGCTGCTGGCGGCGGACCTGGACGCCCTCATCGACCTGGGCGGCTGGACCGACCCCGAGGCGCTGGCCGCCGTCGCCTCGCGCCCGGCGCGGCGCCAGCTCAAGTGGGTGGGCGGCCAGTCGCTGAGCACGGGGCTGCGCTGCTTCGACGGCTTCATTGCCGACGCCCGCCAGGTGCCCCCGGCGGCGGCCGGCCTCTACAGCGAGCCCGTGCTGCACGCGCGCCACGGCTACGTCACCTACACCGCGCCGCCCTACGCGCCGGCCCTGGCGCGCGCCGCCGCCCAGCTGCCCGCGCCCGCCGCGCGGCCGGCCGCGGGCGTGTACGCCCTGGTCTCCAACCCCGCCAAGATCAGCACCCACACCGCCCGCGCGCTGGAAAAGCTCAAACCCCGGCGCCTGGTGCTGGTGGACCAGCGCTGGCGCCACGAAGGCACGCGGCAGGCCGCGCGCCGGCGCCTGGGCGCGCTGATGGACGTGGCCGAGTTCGTGACGCCCGGCAACCACCCCGACTACCTGCAGGCCCTGGCCGCGCTGGACGCCAGCTTCGTGGACACCGCGCCCTACGCCATGGGCCTGACCGCCATAGAGCTGCGGCTGCTGGGCAAGGCCCTGCACTGCGTGCCGCGCAGCCCCACGGCGCTGATGTGCGAGCGCCACGGCGTGGCGCACCTGGGGGCGCGGCGCTTTGACCACCACGCCGAGCTGGGCGCGCAACTGCTGGCCTGGAGCCTGGGATGAGCGCCGAAGTGCCGGGGCTGCACTGGAGCAGCGCCAGCGCCCTGCGCGCCGTGGCCGAAGGCGGCTGCGTGCTGGACGCGCCCGTGGTGGCCGTGCTGCCCTGGGTGCGGCGCGAGGCGGCACAGCGCGCGGCGCGGCTGATGATCGCCCGCGCCGGCGTGGCGCTGCAGGTGCTGGCCGTGCAGGACGACGCGGGGCTGGGCCCCGTGGCGATCTGGAACCTGGCGCTGCGGCGCACGTGCGGCGCCTTTTTCCTCTACGTGGCCGAGGACGCCTTTGCCGGCCGGCTGTGGCTGCGCTTTGCGCTGCAGGCGCTGCAGGCCAAGCCCCAGGCGGGGCTGGTGGCCTTCAACGACGGCAAGTGGTTCGGCCAGCTCGCCGGCTTCGGGCTGGTGCGGCGCTCGTGGCTGCAGCCGCTGTACGGGGGTGACCTGTTCTTTCCCGGCTATGCCCGGCACTACGGCGACACCGAGCTGACCCTCATCGCCCGCCAGCAGGACGCCCTGGCCTACCACCCGCATGCCGTGCTGGTGGAGGTGGACGACGAGAAGGACGGCAAGCCGGTGGACGAGGCCGACCGCGCCTTGTTCAGGCAGCGCGCCGCCCAGGGGTTCAATGGGCGGGTGGTGGACAAGGGGTTGCTGGCGAGCTTTGGGTAAGGGCTCAGGCGTCGTGCAACGTGTGGCTGGCGTGAACCGCCCGGTCGATTTCGTGCAGTTTCTCTCAAGCTGCATAACAAGCTACGAATTCATAACAAACACTGAGATAATCGAATAAAAATATAAAATACGCAGCAACTGGGCACAAAGCCGGCTCCAGTCCAAAGTCATCAAAATATATGCAGAGTGACAACATGTTGAACGAAAAATCAAGCTTGGAATCCGCTATTCAGCAGGCTGAAGAAAAAATGCAATTGCGCTCTTTTATAGAAGCGATCAACTGCTGGCGCCACATTATTGAAACATATGATCAATTTCCTATAGGCGTTCGAGTGCGTCTTGCATCAGCTTATCTTGACTCTGGATATGCAGACAAGGCCAGTGCCGAAGTCGAATACTGCCTTCAACTTGCGCCGGATTTTGATAAAGCATTGGAGCTGCAGAGAAGGATAAATATAAAAAAGAGGTTGTCTCACGAGATAATTTTGACTGAGGCCAATGAGACAAAAGTTACTCTTTATATTGAGAGCAAGCTGAGGCCTATTCCCTATGAAGCCATTGCCGCTTTTTCATTAAGAGGCTGGGTTTCCATCAAAGAAGGCGAAACAGCATATCTATTGCTGGAAATAACCAAAAAATCCATTACGCGACTGGCATTCAATGAAGTACGCCATGACGTGGTTGCAGCTTTGTCTGGAAATGATTATTCCAGACACTTGCCGCTCTGCGGATTCAACTATACCGTTAACATTTCCGATATTGCCAACATTGGTGTAGAAATAGACGGCCAAGCGCATTGGGTATGCCAGCCACGACTTGATGAAATGTTGCAAATTCTGCGCGGCAACGACAACTGGTTGTTTCTGGAAAATGATACGAATCGGAGCGTAGACCAATATACAGGGAGGTTTTTGCTGGATGAGCAAGCGCTCACCAAATACGAAACTTTCGTAAACGGACTCAAAGAGTTGCAGCAAACGCAGCCAATGTGCTACCTGGTATCGCCAAACAAGGAAAGTGTTTTTCCTGCGCATTATCCCTACGCAAGGGGTGGTGTGACCATATTGGATCAAGTCATGGCGACCTGCGGATTGGGTAATGAAGAATATTTCATCTATCCTAAAGACGAATTGTTCAAGGCGCAAAATTCCTATTGCCGCACCGATACGCATTGGACTTATGGTGGGGCATATACTGCCTTCGCCAGATGCCTGAGCAAATTCGATGTGTCAGTGAACCACAAAAATCTCTTCAAATTCAAGACAACATTGTTTGAAGGTGATCTGGGTTCTAAACTGGAAAAACTAGAATACGACACTTATACGGTCGCAACGCCAGCAGGCAAGGCACCGGAAATTATTTTTAAAAGCGGCACGCCAAGAAATCACGGAAGAATCATCATTTACGGGAACAGCGATGCACCGGTAAAAGGCACATTGGCCATTTTTGGGAGCAGCTTCTCGTATTACTTTTTGGAAATGTTTGCCACGGTTTTCTCCAGAGTGTTTTTCATGTACAGCCCGGCGTCGCCTGTGATGGAAATACTAGACGAGGAAAAGCCGGATTTCGTCATTTTGGAAACGCCGGAACGTTTTCTAGTTCATCCGCCCCGCATCATTGAAAATCTTTCCGCCTCTCCGTTGAGCGATATTATTGAGTCGCTCACGCCTTTCGAGCGGGATCAAATCAGAAGCGGCATTGAATCTGAAAAAGAAAAGGATAATATTGCCTACAGATTCATGAAGGAAAAACTATCTACGTTGGCGTCGGCTTGATGGCCAGTTTCTTGACCACGGCAGTGCAATAGAGGCGGGGTACCAGCCCCGCTACTGATGCTCAGTTGGTTACCTGCACAGCTTCTGGTTTTTTTGCAGAGGCGCCCAGGAAAGCCTTGAAGCGATGCTTCAATAGTTTGTTCATTCTTTCTCCAATCACAGTCGGAGAAAAGACATCACGAACCTGCTGGGGTAACTGCAACGCCCATTCGCTTCCCGCGGCGTCGCGGGCGGCCTGCATCTGGCGAGCCGCATGCCCAATATCCGCATCTGCCCACCATGCGCTATCTTCCATCTGTATGAAAGGATATTCGCCTTCCTGCAGCAGGCGCTTATTCCATTTCACCGGATAACCTGTGTGCCGTGTCAGGAAATCAGCATTTCCCGAGAAACCGGTGCCTACCACCGGTTTCCCGAGCAGCATGGCTTCTGCCAATGTTCGGCCGAAGCCTTCTGATCTGTGCAGTGAAATATAGGCGTCGCAGGCTTTGATGAGGCCAAGCACCTTGGTTCGATCAAGAGTCTTTTCCAACAGGACAATTCGATTGTCCTGCAAGCAGCGACGCACAAACTCCTTCCAGCGCTCGTCTCCAGGCCGAGTATTCATGGTTTTCATAACCAGGCCCACGGAATCGTCATCAGGAAATGCACGCTGGAACGCATCGAGCACGGCCCAGGGATTCTTTCTTTCCAGGTAAGAATTGAAGTCGAAAATATAGAGAAACAAAAATCGCTTTGCCGGAAGTCCAAGCGAGCGTCTTGATACGGGTTTGATCCTGTTTACGCAGGCTGGTAGGCGTACAAGCGTCACTGGCTTGTCCGTGGCGGCGGAATACATGGTTTGGGTGAACCGGCTTGCAGCCCAAATCTCATCCACGACAGTAAATGCAGGCGTCCAACGCTTAGGCCATACCGGCAATTCCCAAGGCCACCAACCGATGTTGTAACGGCCTGCAAACAATGCGGGGCCTAATTCGGCAAATACACGCAGGGTATCAAAACCAGTCAGGCAGAACAGGTTAATGGTGTAGGGAAGGTCTTTAGCATCCTGGACGACATGCGGCGCCAGAAGTTGATCAGCTTGTCGCAGTTGAGGGCCGGGGTTAACATTGAATACTTTGAACGGAATATCTGCCGACTTGCAAGCCTGAGCCGCCATGCGCAAATCTTCTCCAATACCAAGTTCACCAAATGCAAATCCAATCAAATTGACACCATAAGGGGCTGCTGGACAACGCTGAGCCATTACTGCGCCCTTGTTACGGATTTGGGATTGCTTTGCCTGCGGCTCCACCAGCCCGCGGAGCTTAAATTGATCCATCCCTTGCCGTTTAAACCACTGTAGGAAGCTTGCCCTGCCTTGGTTCGCTTCAATATCAAAAACTTTCCTGACAGGTTCGCTGGAGCGCCAGAGCAGCACCATGAGCCACGATGGCGAAGAATACTGTTCTGCCGGGAATGCGCTTGAGTTCAATGCTGCGCGGGTTTCCGAGTCGACGAAGCTTGAAAGATCAAATTCTTCGACGGCGTGAAGATAGAACCAGGATATAGCGTCCCAATAGCCCAACGGATCGCCCAGGTCAAATGCTGCTTGCAGGTTGGGCCTATGAAGGTAAAGACACAGGAGCACAAGATTCATGCCGAGTCCGCCCCGGTGCTCCCAACCTGGCAGCGGCATGAACAGTGTCCGGCACAGGGCGGGTGGCAAATCCAGTGACAAGGAGGGATACTCTTTGCGCCCCGAAATTATCCACCAGATTGCAATACGCTGTTCTTCAGATACATTTTCAGGAACCCGAAGATTCTGCAAAATATCTTTGCGAAGAAGTCTGATGATTTCCAATGCATCAATGCCTTGCAAAGCATCGCAAGGAATCCGTATTTTTGATGTCTGGGTCGTATTGTTTTTGATCCCGCTTGCAGCATTTTTCCTCATTGCGGCTTTCTCAATGGAGTGGCCTCATCAGAGTTGTCTTCGCCCGGATGGATAATATGCATTTCACCATTGACCAGCACGTGAGACAAGAGAATGGCATCCGGAATGTTGGCCTCGATGGAAAATGATTGCATGCAGCCTTCTATGAAAATAGGATTCAGCATACGGAGAATGAACCGGCGCTCATTTTCAAGCATGAAGGTATAAGCTTGGCAACGATTAACAATAACTTCCACGCGAAGTGATCTATCCCGCCACTCAGGCAGGCGCAAACCAACGAGTTGTATGGATTCCACTGACTCGGTGCATTCAAGCAGCAAGCAGGCCAGAGGCCCCATCGAAACCCCATGACCTGTGGCAGTGGGCATAAATCCCAACGTTCTCAATCGCACACGCTGGGCATTGCTTGTAACTACATCATTCGGGGTATCAAATATGTTGTGCCAACGCGCTTCTTCTCGCCGCAAGGCTGCCTCCACCGCTAAAAGAGCGTAGGCGCAAGCAGGCAAAACAGTGCGAATTTGTGGTTCATGCGCTCGAGCTGCTTTAGGCGCGGATGGGCATGCGAGTAGCGGCTGGGTGAACTGGGAGCGGAGGATAGCCTGCTTAAAAAAGGGTCGCCATTTTTTCTGGAGCAGTCTGCTGTTTTTTTCACACTGCAGTCCGTTACCACCGCGTGTGGCACTTACGTGGTGTTTTATGCGGCTGTCATAGGCGATGTAGATTTTCTTCCCAGCAAGGCGAAGGCGTATGCAAAGATCGACGTCCTCTCCACCATTGACGAAATTTTCGTCGAAGCCGCCAATTTCATTGAAAAGCTTACGGGGCACGACGCAGCACGCACCCGTTACCGCGAAAGCTTCAGCAAATCTACGGCCGTCGTTGGGCAACAATTGGATGTGGCTGAGTTTCGCGTTTGGCAGCACCGCAATGCCTGCGTGATCAATACTGTCATCGTCCACTCGAAACTGAACGTTGCCGACCAAGCCCGCATCGAGCGTAGGATTTTCCAGGATGGCGAGCATGGGCTCCAGCCATCCTGGCTGCAATATCAGGTCATTGTTGAGCAG
Source organism: Azohydromonas lata (assembly GCF_034427735.1). Lineage (NCBI taxonomy): Bacteria > Pseudomonadati > Pseudomonadota > Betaproteobacteria > Burkholderiales > Sphaerotilaceae > Azohydromonas > Azohydromonas lata. The sequence continues at coordinate 29,409 of NZ_JAXOJX010000065.1, read as the reverse complement.
CGCCAGGAATTCACCACTGGAATGGGCAATACCGGCATGGTTAGAGCGTGCGAATCCCAGGTTTGCATCGTTGAGTATGACTTTCACCGTGGGATGGCGAAGCGATGCCAACCATTCCCTGCTGCCGTCCGAAGAAGCGTCATCTACGAAAATCAATTCAAACGACAGGTTTTCCGGAACGGAGGCCAATAGCGAATCGTACATCAACTTTGTCTTTGCCAAATGGTTGAACATCGGCACGACAAAACTTACCATGGGCATGCGCTGCACATTCTTAAAATTTCAAGATTTGCTTCGCGACCTACTTGGTCCAGCAAAGCGCGGAGTGCAGAGCTATATCATCAGAAAACCAACAGGCAACCTTGTCGATTAGAGGATGGTTGTTGAACAAATCGGTTAGCTGAAACCGTGACGTCTGGTAATTGGTCCGATTGACGTGCGGTAGTATGCCCAAGCCAAAACCGCGAAACAGGCAAAAATTCCTGAAGTCTTCGGCAATATATTCGTGCCGCAAAGCCACGAAGTTGGGGCGCTTGAGTTGTTTGAGCGCGCTGCCGCAGGTATTAACTTCGCCAATGTACCCGCACTGCTCATTTCGAGTCGACACATTGGAAAAATAAAAACGTTCACCAAATTCACTCAAGGAGCGGATATCGTTGTAGTCGTCATAGGACTCACAGATATAGTTGGCCATAGAAACGAAGCGCCGCATGGGTTCCCGGACAACAAAAAAAACGGAGGAAAAACTGTCCGCCCAAGGCCCCAAAGAGTTGGATGGCAGGTGTCCCGAGATGAACGTGTAGCGCTCTATAATGTTTTGAGTGTGCTCGTAAAAATCTCGCCTGCACTGCTCGGTAATTGAACAACCGAAAACATTGTCAACACCCAGCAGTGAGATGAAATACTCGTCAACTGAGGTGCCTGAATTTTTCGGAATATGTGAGAAAAAAATCTTCTTCTTGCTCATGATTCGTGCCACCAGTCTGAATACTTCAGTTTTGAACAACTTGACTCAGAAGCTCTTTCCATGAATTATTGAATTTCTCCACAGAATAGTCACGCGCACGCAGATGCGCGCTTTTCTGGATTTTTTGAAATTCTTCATTGGACGCCGCAGCCAATTGGATCAGGGCATCACCGAATTCTTCCAGCGTATCGACGAGCTTGCCGTCAATGCCGTCCCTGATAATTTCGTTAGGACCATTGCATTCCTGGAATGCCACTACAGGGGTACCATTTGCAAGTGCTTCAACCACAACGATGCCAAAACCTTCGAAGCTGGCCGGGTGTGCAAGTACTTTGGCTCGGCTGTAAACTGCCTCCATATTTCGGCATACGCCCATGATTTGAATGAGGTCGGACACCCCGGCTGCTTTGATCTTTTGTAGCAATTCGCATTCCAAGCTGCCATGCCCATATATTTCGACGCGGAAACCTAAACCTCGGATCACGTCCTGCCTGATGGCAACCCCGTCAATTAAACGGTCGAAACGTTTCTGAGGTTCAAGCCGGCCCACAGCAACAATCAAGTTTTCTTTTTGTTTGGCCGGCAATGTATGCGGCACGTGTACACCATTGGAGATAACGGCGACCTTTGATTGCAGTTGAGACGGCAGAGAATCCTTGAACCGGTTCAGCAGCAAATGGATGTAATCCACCTTTTCAAAGCACGCAACTCGCGCATCATGCGACCACCATTGCTCTTCTATTTTCCATGGATCGTTGTGCTCGGATGCGATCACTGGAACGCCGGTGTGGCGGGCCGCCTCCACCACGGGATCAAAGAGCCACTCGGACAGCATAGGCACAAAAACATCTATATCGGAGTTGAGCAACTCTCGCCTGAGTTTTTGAACGGAAACTTCCGTGTCGGCTTCGTGAAATATCGGAACGACGCGCACGCTTTCATATAAAGGATAAACAGGCTCCGCACGTTCGTGAGTGCGGCAATAGATGGTGACGCGCCATCCCTTAGAGACAAGATGGTTCGACAATTGTGCTGCCAGTCGTTCAATGCCGCCCGTGGAAAAGGTCATTCCATGCACATAAAAACCGACATGCTTTGAGTCACGTAACAGGGTTGCTTTACTCAAAATGGCATTCTTGTCGAATATATCCGACAACTGCTTGCCTTCGTGTTTAAACTTGAAGCGATCCCATTCGTGAAATATTGCATCGAGCATCCTTTTGAGCAGGCGCGGCGTGACGCTAAAGTTTTCCACGACGTATTCTGCAACGATTTGGCGCTCGGCAAAATAAGTTTCTGTGCCTTCCACCTTATGAACCTGAGAGGCGGAGTGGCGGCGGAAGTAGTTTTTTGTGCTTACGTCGTAAGCAATCTTGCCTTGCGTAAGACAGCCAAGATAAATTCGCCAGTCGCCGCACATTTTGAATTGATCGGCGGCTGGCAACTGCGGCTCCAACGCTGATTTCCGAATGAGAAGCCCACTGCCATTGACTAGGGTGCAAACTGCACCAAACTGTTCTACTACTTCAGTGAACCCGTCTTTGACGTAGCTGCGCTCGAATTTTTCGGGCGCAGCCATTTCAAAATAGCCATTCAGAGCACCAACCTTGACTTCGCCCTTCTCATCAATGATTTCGGTCTTGGCGGCAGCTATGTTGACCAATGGATCGTCAAAGTACGGAAGCAGGGTCTCGATGAAGCTGTGCTCGCAACTGTCATCGCCCTCCGCGATCCAGACAACATCCGCAGAAGCCAGCTGCACACCCTTTTTCCATTGCTTGAATGGTGAGCCGGAGTTCTTGGAATTCTCTACCAAGCGCACCCGCTCGCTTTTTTGGAACGGTTTCATGGCCGCCAGCGTATGGTCCGTGGAGCAATCGTCCAGCAATATAACTTCGACGTCCTTGATGGATTGGTTGAAAATAGATAGTAGACGCTCGGCCACGTAACGCTCGTGGTTGTAAAACGGCACAATGATGGATAGCGCAGGCCGATAGCCGGCATGACGTATCAGTGCATCAAATATTTTTAGATTTTGGCGTGTCGCGGTGTAACCGTCGAACAGTCTATTCTTCGCAGTTTGGCCCATTTGTTGGACCAGTTCGGGTCTATCCAGAAATTTGAGAAGTGCGACGGCAGCGCCAGCGTAGTCTATATCTCTGACGGTGATACCAGCATCCTTGCGGACAAACTCCGTGATACCGGTGGCCTTTTCGAAGCACACGGACGGCACGCCATGTTGGGCCGCTTCGAGGACGACCAACGGAAAAGGGTCTTCGCGCGAGGAAAGGAAAAACACGTCCGCCGCGGCCAACAGCTTGTTGGCATTAGGCTGGTTTCCAGCAAATTTGATGAATTTCTTCTCTTCCGGTGTGAGCGAAGCCTCTAGTTCCGCGCGGTCCGGCCCGTCACCCAACCATACGAATTCAACGCTGCGCTGTGTCTTTGTCATCAGCAGTCGGGCAGTGTCTACGAATATATCGACGCCTTTGCGCCAGTACATCGTGCCGCAGGCCGCCACGACAAAGGAGTCGGTCGAGAGCCCTAGAAACTTGCGAGCATCACGGCGCAACAGATTGGAGCTGGCCTTGCGCTCCACGACAGGATTGATGAAAGCCGAAACGGTGCATACGGTATTTTTTGGAATACCATATTTTCCGATCAAGGTGGCAGTGGAGGAAGGCGATGCGGAAATCCACGCTCGCGTATGCCCAAGCAAGGTCTGCATTCGGCTTTCGAATTGCGCCAGCACTTTTTCCATTTCGTGGATATGAACCACGATGGGCGCCTGCAATTTCACGCCATACTGCTTGAGCATGCTGGGAAATATGCCGGTGACGACTGTATTCAGGTAGGCGAACTCAAAATCATCGCTTAGAAATTCAACGAGAGCCTTGGGATTGTCAATATTCTCGCCGGCAAGCGAATACACGTCGCAGTATTTTGCATACTGGTTGACCACGGGCCCCACGTCTAGCAATAAAAGCTTTATGCGTCGCGTGGTGTGGTTGAAGAACCACTTAATGACTTCAAGCAGGACTATTTCAGAGCCGGCCTGTATGCCGTCATGCCCAACGAACAACAGTGGTTTAAGTGCGGAGGAACGTTTCACGTCCTCAATAGGCGAATGTCCGACACGTCCTTCATGGAATCCAGATTCTATAAAGTGGCGGAAAGGCGATATGCCGGCGCGGCGCACGTCCGCGTGTATACGCAGGTAGAAATGAGGGTCGAAATGGCAGTTTGGTCGACGCCCTTCGCTTTCCCCGGACGCAAAATAGTGAGATTCCGGATCTACACCGGCCTGCATCACGTCAAGGTTGTGGCGCAGGTAAAAAGCCCGATCAAATGCCGTCGCCTCGGTAACATCAATGGATGTAATGGAGGAAGTTGCTGCAGCGAGTTTGTTCCGTGTTGCCATATGGCGCCCAGCACGCCGCCCGTCCATGGGCCGCGTTCCGTTTGCATAGTGCAGCCGCTTCTTGGCCAAATGCAGGTTGAATTCAACCGTCTTAGCCATTTTCACATTTTTGGAAATGCACTCCTCATACAGTGCAATTGCAATCTGGTAATTGCCTTGCTGCATCGCCCGGTTTGCTCTTGCGAGGATGCCGCTATCCTGATTGCTCATGGTGTACTTCCCATCGTCCCGGCGGACTACACACTGGTCCGTCGAGATATCAATTTTTTGTTAGAACGTGGCAGGCCTTGCCTGCGCGTTACCACGACGCTTTCAGAATTTCTGTTTTGGCGTCGTGATCGTATAAATTCAATTATTCCCGTTTTCAAGCGGCGGGTGCCGTCGAAGTTCGGCGTTTTGTCTTGCTGACAGGTTTGATTTCCGGCGCTGGGGTAGCCGGTTCGAGCTTGGCGAGTGATGCCGTGGCTGAAGATTTGCTTTTCTTGGTTGCACTGGCTTTGTAAGCCTTAGGCGCTGGCACCGCGATGGGAGCTTCCGTTGGGGCCGTGTCCTGGGGTTTGTCTGCCTCTGTCGTCGTGGCACGCTGAGGCAATAACGGGTTCGATTGAATGGTCAGCGCACGAACCATTTGTACGGCCATGTTCTGCCACAATTCAGGCTCGCGTTTGAACTGAATTCCGTTGCCGGTCATGCTGGAAATAATACGCGGAACGGCACGAAGCAAAGCTTTGATCAATTGCTGGTCATGCTGGCTCAGCGATTTCCAAACGCCGATGTCAAACTGATTGGGCAGTAAAAAGCGCAATTCCAGTTTCAGACCAAAATCGTCATTGGACTCGGCGTACCATTTTTCAAGTGCAGTACTGGTTGACTGAGGGAATTCAAGCTTAGGCTTCGAGCCAAAATTGCCACCGTGCACATCGGCGCAACCCAGCCGGAATTCAAGATCGCCGTGATGATGCCCATGAATCTCGGTGTTCTTGAGTACGAACCAAAGGTGTTCGTAGTCCGGATTCACCTGCTCGCGTTTTAAAACGACTTCGTCATAGCGCAAGGGAACGACAATGCGACGCGCCGCTTCCTGCAGCCCCTTCAGTGCCGCAGCCAACGGAGCTTCACCTTCGTTGAGTTGCGGCAGTAGCAACGCAGGAACTCTCCAAACCAATTGCGCGTCGCTCGTGCTGAGTTCTTCTATGGTCGCCGCACGGGTGCGAATCACGTCCTTGTCGCCGCGAGGCAGTATCAAGACCTCGTCGCTTTGTTCTCCCAAGCCGGGCCAGCGCAAAAGTGCTCCGGAATTGGCCGCTTCCTTGGAAAATACGACGCCGGCCATTCCACCTTCCACAACGGTAGAAAAATCCAATTGGTTGATAATTCGCGCACCGATGGTGAGGCCATATACGCGCCACATCAGCCGCTGGTCGGGCCCCGAGCCGGCTTGCAGCCGATCGATGCGCTCGAAATCACTGTATAAGGGATTTCGCTTGAGCATGCGCTGCCACCGCGCATTGGCTAACAGGAGCTGGTTTTGTGCGTCCTGATTCTGGCGCAGACATTCATCCAGCGCTTCCTGTACCTGATGCAATTGTGAAAGCAGTAGGTCATTTTCCTGCACGACGTCACGGATGCGCGCACTCGCATCGCTTTGGCGCTGGGTATCCACTTCCCGCTGTGACAATAAAATATTTCGCGCCTGTATTTCTTCCGCTAGACGACTGGCATTTTCTTCTTGGGATTGGCGCAAAGCATCAATAATGGCATCGTGCGTTTCTCGTTGCTCTGCAAGATCCCTGCTGGCCGAATCCAGCGCGGCGACAGTGGCCTCAAGCTTTTCCTTCAGTGAGGCATTTTCCTGTTGTGCTTCATGAAGCTGCGATTGCAGTGCGTCGTCGTGCAGCGTCTGCTCGGCCAAGTTTTCGGGGGCGTGAAAGCTTCCGCTTTGCAGGCTTCTGTATTCGTCCAGCAAGCGGTGTAGCAGGTTGACCTCCTGGGAGTCCTTGTGCGTCCCCTGCTCCTCTAGCTTTTCCATGCAGAGGCTGAGGTGCTCCTTCAACTGCTGTGTTGCCGGGTGGTTATCAATGAAATGGCCGGCAATGAAATTACCCAGAACAGATATCAACCGTCCTGATTCAACGATATCGGATAATGGCGCGCATGCTGGGTCCAGCTTAAGTCTCCAGCGTTGCGCGCAGTGCTTGAGCAGGCTTGCCGGCTGCCGTGTGCAAGACTCGGCCCACACCATCAAGGATCTTGAAGGCTGTCGCTGGTGAAATTCAAGCATGGCCGTGTGCAGGTCATGCCATTCACTCAGTTTTGCCTCGATATCGTCTCTTGAGGCGTCAACTGCCAATTGCTCAAGAATAGCCTGCTCAGGAGATTGGCAAATCAGCAAGAAACGGACGGACGAATCGAAACCAGCCCAATAGTCGAGCAGCGCCGCACTTTGGCTTTCAGCCCAGCCCCATTGCGGCTCGCCCATGTTCGCCAGGAAAAGGTCACCAGCTACTTGCTCCCATAAGCGTCCAATGGAAGGGTTGGTACCGTTGTTCCAACGGCTCAGCTGGTCGCTGCCCAGTACTTGTTTGTGCCAGGCGGCAAAGTCGATTGAAGTTTGCCGCTGCACGGCTTTGGCCGGAGCCATGCCAGCATGGAGCAGCAGGCTTTCTACAGCTTTGAGCTCAGGCGTTTGAGCCCCCGTAATACATAAAGCTGTCATGTCAATTTATCCAATAATTGCAAAAATGCCTGAAGATCGTCAATCCAGCAGTACTTCAGACAAAATGGTGGATCTGTTGATTCAGGCGGTGTTTCGCTCAGGACCGGAATATTCAGGCTCAAGTCCGAGCTTGCTGCCCAGGAATTGCTTTGCCTCCGGCATGTAAACCGTCAATGTGTGCTTTAGGCCGTTCTGAAGCATGGTTTGCGGTAGTTCGATTTCAAACAAATATCCTCCATCGCCGATGCCGCGACGCCTCAAGCTCTCGCAGTATTTGTCTGCCCGCCCTCGCGCAACGACTTTTCCGGCCTCAAGAATTTCTATTTCGAAACTCCGTTCCTGCTGGTCCGGACACCAAGCCCACCCACAAATCAGCGAGCCTTTGACAGAAAGTATTTCGCCTTCAATTTTCGGTGCGTTGGTATCCGAAATAGCCGTCGCCCGGAAATCCACCGGAGAAGCTCTGCGTTTGGCCGCCCGTTCGAGTAGAGGCGTGAGCAGTTTTCCAAAGTTTCGGCTCAATTGCTCCAACTCGGGCTGGCTGCTTGCTTCATGATGACGGCACGCGGTGTGGAAAGTAGCTTTTCGTCCGCTGTCCGCTGTAATAGCAAGGCTCAGTTGAGGCTGCGTGGGGAAATAGCCGTGCAGATGGATGGCGTGCACGTGTGCACCTGCGTCCATCTCCACAGATTGGCTATCGAAGTCCAGGGGCTTGGCATGGGGCAACGGATAGGGCCTGTACAGGCCCACGGATGCCAGCTTGGCAAAGCGTTGGGCGGCAACGAACAGCACCAACGTTCCCTGCGTGAGCACGATGGCGTGCAGCACGCGCAGATCTCGCGGCATTGCGGGCAGCTTGGAGGCGGTTTGGTCCATTGCAGGATTGAGGTGACACCAGGCCTCAGAGCGCCGCCGGCTGTGTTCGCGTCAGCAGCGTGAGCCGCAACCACGCTTCAGACTGGGACACCAGGGAGTTCACCAGCGCCACCTCCGCATCCGCCTGCGCCTGGTAGCTGCTGATGACGTCGATGTTGGTCTTCACGCCGCCCTGGTAGCTCTTGATGTTGGCCTCCACCGACTGGCGCGCGATTTCCACGGCCTGCCGGCGGATCTGCACCTCGTCACCGTAGGAGCGGATGGCGCTGAGCAGCCGCGTGGCTTCGTTGGCCTGCGTGTCCTGGGCAAAGCGCAGGCTGTCCTGCGCCTTGGCGAGGTCGGCTGCGGCGCGCTGGTAGTCGTAGTAGGGGCTGCTGCCCAGCGGTGCCGTCAGCGTCACGGCCACGCGCGAGGTGTTGGTCTGGGTGTAGCCCGGCACCTGCGTGCTCGCCAGTTGCGCCGCCACCTGCGGCATGTACTGCGCCGGCACCCGCTTGGCCGCGATCTCGGCCAGCCGCACGTTGAGCCTGGCCACCCGCGACTGCGGCGAGTCGTCGCGCACCTGGGCCACCACGGCGTCCGCCTCGCGCGGGTCTGCCCAAGCCGGCACGTCCACCTGCAGCGCCGCCACGTTGGCGCGCAGCCCGGTCAGCAGCGTGTAGCTGCGCTCGGCCGCCTGCAGCGCGTTGCGCAGGTTCACGCGGTTGGCCTGCGCGGCGGCCACGCGCACCTGGAAGTCGCTCACCTCCGTCACGGTGCCCTGGCCCAGCTCGCGCATGCGGGTGGCGCGGCGCAACTGCTCCTCCAGCCCTTCGATCTGCACGCCCAGGGCGCGTATTTGCTCGCGGTTGCGCACGATGTCGGCCATCGCGGCAAATACCCGCAGCGTCATTTCATTTTCGGCCTGCGCCTCTTCGGCATCAGCCAGCGCGGCCAGCGGGTCGCTTTGCTGCAGCGTGAGATACCGGTCGTAACTCAATATCGGCTGCTGCAGCGCAATGGTGCGGCTGTTGCGCCCGCCGTAATTCGGGTCGGCCGAGTTGTAATTGACCGAGGCCACCGGATAAAACGCCCCGGCCGACTGGCGCGAGGTCGCGCGGCGGCTCTGCGCCGCGGCCAGCGCAGCGCTGAACTGCGCATCGGCGCGCCGCGCAGCCTGTACCGACTCGGCAAAGGTCTGCGCTTGGGCCACGCTCACCACGCCGGCGGCGAGAAACAGAACGGAGATTTGAAGCGAACGCTTCAAGACGTTGTTTGTCATCTGCAAGGCAAACCCGTCCGGGATATTGACGGCCGGCCCGGTACTACGGAGTTTGGATTATTGAATTTTTAGTTTTCCGAGAAAACAGGTGCGCACCTTCCCAAGCGGGCACATTTCACGGCGCGGCGGCATTTGAAAGGAAATCGAAAGCGGCAGACCCGAGGCAGGTCAGTCCTCCTTGAAGCTGCGCGCGAACCGGTCCGTCAGCGGCTTGACCAGGTAGCTCATGAAGCTGCGCTCGCCGGTCTTGACGATCACCTCCACGGGCATGCCCGGCTGTATGCGGTGCTCGCCCAGGCGCTTGAGGCCGTCTTCGGTGGTCTCGATCTGCGCCAGGTAGAACTCGCCCTTGCCGTTGGGCTCGGTCACCTTGTCCGCGCCCACCAGCTTGACCACGCCCGCGATCACCGGCGTGTTGCGCTGGTTGAAGGCGGAGAAGCGCAGGTCGGCGGGCAGGCCCTGCTTGACCTTGTCGATGGACACCGGCGGCACCTGCGCCTCCACGATGAGCTTGCCGCCCGCGGGCACGATCTCCATGAGCACCTGCCCGGCGGAGATGACGCCGCCCACGGTGTTGACCTTGAGCGCCACCACCGTGCCGCTCACCGGCGCCTTCACCTCGGTGAGGTTGCGCGCGAACTTGAGCGACTCCACGCGGCTCAGGAAAGCCTCGCGGTTCTTCTGCAGCTCGGAGAGCTGGTTGTCTATGTCCTTGAGGTAGGCGCTGCGCTGCTGCGCCGCCTGCAACTGCGTGGAGGCGATGGAGGCCTGCGTGCGGCTGGCCTCGGCGGCCAGGTTGGCCATGTCGCTTTGCAGCGCGCTCTGGGTGCGCAGCACCTCGTTGGCCTTGGACTCCGGCACGTAGCCCTCCTTGGCCAGTTGCACGGTGTTGCGGGCCTCGCGCGCCACCAGCTCCAGCTGGCTGCGCTTTTCGGTGATGACCTTGACCATGCTCTGCGCCTGGGCCTGCTGGCTGGTGAGCTGCTCGCGCAGGATGTGCTGCTGGCTCTCCAGCTCGGCGCGGCGCGAGCCCAGCAGTTGGAGCTGCACCATCTTGGCCTCGGCCACGCGGGTGTCGCTGGCGCCAAACTGCGCCAGCTCCGGCTTCCAGCGGATCTCGCTGCCCGTGCGCTCGGCCAGCAGCCGCGACTCGGTGGCCAGCAGGTTGATGTACTGCAGCTCGGCGCCGGTGAGGTTGGCCTCGCTGTCCAGCGGGTTGACCTTGAGCACCACGTCGCCCTGGTGCACCTGCGTGCCCTCGCGCACCAGCAGCTCCTGCACCACGCCGCCACCAGGGTGCTGCACCGACTTGCGGTTGCCCGCCACGGTGACGTTGCCCTCCATCACCACGCCGGCATCCAGCGGCGCGAGCACGGCCCAGGCGAAGAACAGCGCGAAGGTGACGACGACGATGCGCACGGCCGAGCGGCGCACCTGGCTTTCCTCCAGCAGCACGGGCTCTATGCCCTCGCCCTTGGGCGTGAGGTGCGCGGGGTCGTAGGGGTTCCAGCCGGCGGCCCAGCCGCGCAGGCGTTGCACCAGCGCGCTCATGCGGCATCTCCGGTCACGGTGGCGGCCCGGGCCGGGGCGTCGCCGGTTGGATGGCTAGCCGGAGCCGGCGGCAGCCCTGGCGCCGGGGCCGCTGCGGCCACCTTGCCCTGGGGCGGCGCCGCCTTGGCGCCCACGGCGGCAAACAAGTCCCGCGGCGTGCCGAAGCCCACCTGGCGGCCCTGCTTGAGCACGAGCATGCGGTCGGCCACGCCGATGACGCGCGGTCGGTGTGTGCTCAGCACCACCGTCACGCCGCGCTCGCGCAGCGTGACCACCGTGTTGATCAGGGACTGCTCGCCGGCCTCGTCCAGGTTGGCATTGGGCTCGTCGAACACGATGTAGGCCGGCTCGCCGTAGAGCGCGCGGGCGATGGCCAGGCGCTGGCGCTGCCCACCGGAGAGGGCGAAGCCCGTGCCGTCGCCCAACAGGGTGTCGTAGCCCTGCGGCCAGCCCAGGATGGTGTCGTGCATGCCCGCCAGCTTCGCGGCGGCCACCACCTTGCCGGCGTCCACGTCGCCCAGCCGCGCGATGTTCTCGGCCACGCTGCCTTCGAAGAACTCCACCTCCTGCGGCACGTAGCCCATGCGCGGGCCCAGCTCGTCGTGGTTCCAGTCGGAGATTTCAACCCCGTCCAGCCGCACCGAGCCCTCGGCCGGCTTCCACACGCCCACCAGCAGCTTGGCCAGCGTGGATTTGCCCGCCGCGCTGGGGCCTACCAGGGCCAGCACCTGGCCGGCCTCCAGCTCGAAGTCCACGCCGCTGAGCACCGTCTTGCCCGTGCCGGGCGCCGTCGCGCTGGCGCCGCACACCGTGAGCCGCCCAACGGGCGCGGGCAGCGCCATCTGCTGCTCGCGCTGCCCGTCTTCGGCCAGCAGCAGGTTGAGCCTGTCCATGGCCTGGCGCGCGCGCACGTAGTTGGGCCAGTTGCCTATGAACTGCTGCAGCGGCGACACCGCGCGCGAAATCAGCATGCTCGCGGCCATGACCATACCGCTGGTGATCAGCCCTTCGATGGCCAGGAACAGGCCCAGCGCCATGCCCAGCGAGGCGAAGCTTTGCTGCAGGAAGCTGGTGAAGCCCTGGCCCACGCCGGCGGCGTCGGAGGAGTTGACCTGCAGCGTCAGGAACTCGCGGTGCTTGCGGTGCCAGCGCCGGCGCAGGGCCGGCATCATGCCCAGCGCCAGCGTGGCCTCGGCCTGGCGCAGCGTGGCGCCGGCCAGGTGCATGGACTGCTGGTTGGCGTCGCTGGCGGCCTTGATGGCCGCGGTGGTGATGCGGCGGTTGACCAGGGCGGCGATGAGCATCACGGCCGTGGAAACCAGCGAGAACACCGCCAGGAAGGGGTGGAACACCGCGCCCACGATGATGAAGACCAGCGCGAAGGGCGCGGACAGCATCGCGATCACGCCGCGCCCGCCCAGGAACTGGCGCAGCTCCAGCAGGTCCGCCATCACCTGCTGCACGTTGAGCGCGCGCCGGCCGACGCTGCGGCGGAAGGACGCGTCGAACACCTCAGCGGCCAGCTCCCAGTCCACGCGCAGCGACAGCCGCACCAGCAGCCGCGAGCGCACGTGGTCCATGGCTGACCAGAACAGGTACACGCCCACCACCAGCGTGGTCAGCGACACCAGCGTCACCACGCTGCGGCTGGCCAGCACGCGGTCGAAGGCGTTCCACATGTAGACGATGGGCGCCAGCGACATCAGCTCCACGATCACGCTGATCACGGCAATGGCCCAGAAGCTGCGCTTGCACCGCTGCAGCACCTCTCCCACCGGGGTACTGCTTGTTGGGGGCGGGGTTTCGGAGGCTTGCATGGCGGTTCCGCGGTTGACGGCTTTGGGCCGTCCTGTAGTGGCAAAGCCCTCTTCCGTTGCCGGAAGAGGGCTGGGTGGCGCGCGCGGCGTGGGGCCGCCGCGCGCCGGTCAGGACGAAGATCAGCTGTTCTGCGTCGGGTGCTTGTTGAACGGGTCCAACGCATGGGCCGGCTCGTCGCCCAGGCCCAGCAGCTGCACCTGGGTCTGGTCGAGGCTGGCCTGGGCGAAGGTGAGGTGCAGCTGGTTCAGCAGCGCGGCATGTTCCGCGTTCAGCTGGCCGGCCGTCTCGGAGTGCCCGGACAACAGCAGCCTGTCCACATGCGCGGCGCTGAGGGCCTGCAGGTTCTCGGCGAAACGGTCGCCGCTGAGCAGCAGGGCCAGGTCGGAGTCTGTCACCACGAGGTCCACATTGGCCGCGGCTTCGAAGCTCGGCAGGTCGCTGAGCGTGAAGTCCTGCACCGTACCGGTCGAATTGGACATCGCCAACTCGATGTGCTTGACGCTGCCGGCACCCTCCACGTGGTCCGCGCCCAACTGTTGCAGCTCCTGCAGCGAGGCCTGCAGGTAGGCGGTGTCGCCACCGGCCACGTCGGCCTGGGCACGCACCATCACGTCCTGGCCGAAGTGGTCGTTGCCCACGATGGGCATCGACTCGTCATGCGAGGGCGCGAAGCGCACGCCGGCCTCGGCCAGGGCATCGGCCAGCTCGTCGCTGATCTCCAGGTGCTCCACGCCCATGGCGTCGAGCTTGGCTTCCATCGAGGAGATGGCGCTGCCGAGCTCGTCGGTGCTGTTGAGGTGCAGCTGGCGCAGATCGGCCACGTCCAGCTCGGCGCTGACATCGGCGCCGGCCAGCAGGTTGTGCAGCGCGGTGATTTCGGCGGGGCTGGCGGCGTTGGCGAGCGTGAGCGCGTCGTTGAGCTGGACTTGCAGCGCGTCGTTGAGCGTGAAGTGCTGCGGCGCGTCGGCCAGGGCCAGGGCCTGGCCCGCGTCCAGCGCCAGCGCGTCCACGCCCACGTCGTGCAGGTGCGTGGTCAGCGCGTCGAGCTGCGCGTCGTCGGTCGTGGCCTTCAGCACCTGGGCCAGGTCGCCGTTGGTCATGTGCGCGGTGACGTTGGCGTCCTGCAGCAGGGCATGCAGCTCGTCGTCGGTGGCGGTGCCCGCGCTCAGGAAGTGGGTGCCGGTGACGCTCACGTCGGTGCCGGCGGCCAGGTGCAGGTGCGCATGCGCCAGCGAGGCGACTTCATGGTCGCCCAGGGCCAGCACGTCCATGCCGGCCTGGTGCAACGCGTCGACCGTGCTGGCCAGCGCCGCGTCGCCGCCGACGACGACCTTGTCCACGTCCTGCTGCGTCAGGTGTACCGTCACGTCGGCCTGGCCCAGCAGCCGGCCCAGCTCGGCCTGGCTGGCCGTGCCGTTCAGGAAGTTGCTGCCGATGTCCACCGCGGTGCCCGCGTCGAAGTCCAGGGCCGAGGCGGAATGCGCCAGCTGGTTGACCTGCGCGGCGCTGAGTTGCAGCGTGTCCATGCCGGCGCCCTGGAGCTTGGCCACCAGGTCGTCCAGCGAAGCGTCGCTGCGCCCGGCGATGGCGGTGACTTCAGTGCCGGTGAGGGCCACGGCCACGTCGGCCGCGCCCAGCAGCGAGGCCACACCTGCGCCGCCGGCTACGGCCGCGCCCAGGAAGCTGGTGCCCGTGACCACCACGTCGGTGCCCGCGGCGAAGTCCAGGTCGTGGTGCGCCGTCGTCAGCGTCGTGACCTGCTCGGCGCTCAGGCTGATCTGCTCGATGCCGGCGGAGTGCAGTTGCTGCACCAGCAGGTCCAGTGCGTCGTCGCCGCCGCTGACCACCTTGCTCACTTGCGCCGCCGTCAACTGGCCGGCGACGTCGTGGTAGTGCTCGACCTGGTTGTTGATGGCGGACTGCAGCGCGCCCTCGCTGTAGGTGCCGCCGTGGTGCACGTCGGACACCACCGTCAGCAGCGTGCTTTGCGACACCGACGCCGCGGCCCGCGCGCCTGCCAGCAGTTCCACCGCAGCCGCGTAATTCGCATCGGTGGTGTCGCCGGAAGCCACCAGGGCGCGCGCGCCGGCCAGGGTCAGGCCGCTGGCAGTCGTCTTGGTGTAGGCGTCGTGGATGGCGTCCGAGCTGAACTGGATGGCCTGCGTGATGTTGGCCACCTGGCCGGCATCGCTGACCACGGCCGCGACGGCGGCGTGGATGGCGTCGTGCAGGTTGCCCGTCGTCTTGAGCGCATTGCCCACGGCAGCCAGGGCCGCCTGCAGCTCGGCGGGGCTGACCACGCCGTCGGCGCCGGCCGACAGCTCGGAGATGGCGCGTACCAGCGCGTAGAGCTGCTGCTGCGCCGCGAACACCTGAATGCCCAGGGCCGCGTTGGCACCCGTGCCGTTCATGGCGGCGATGGGATCGAAGTGCAGCAGGTCCACGCCGGGGGGCAGGTCCAGGCCCAGCGCCTTGGCCAGGTCCGCCTGGGTCATCCCGGGGTTGAGCGCCAGCATCAGCGACAGCGGCGAAACGATCACGCCTTCGGCGCTGCCGTTGATGGCCGCGATGAGCGAACCCACGGCCAGGCCGGTCTCGCTGTCGATGCCGCCGGCCTCGACCACGATGCGGCCCGCGGTGCTGGCGGTGTAGCCGGCCAGCGTGAAGTTGCCGTCGTCGTCGGTGAAGGTGAAGTACTCGTCGCCCTCGTCCCACTGGCCGTTGCCGTTGAGGTCGTCCCACACCCCGTCGCCGTCGGCGTCGTAGAACACGCGGGCGTGCTGCACCGGGCCGTCGATAACGCGGCCGGTTGCCGTGTGCGTGGGTGCTTCCGTGGGCGTCGGCGGGGTCGTGGGCGCCGGATGCGAGTCGGACGAGCCGCCGCCGCTCAGGGCAGCGGCCGCGCCGATGAGGCCCAGCCCGCCGACCAGGGCCAACTGCGGCGACATCTGGAAGGCGGCGGCTTCGGCGCCGGTGCCGGCCGATGCGGCCTCGGGGGCAGCGGCTTGCGGCTCGGCGGCGTCGGCAGTGCTGGCCTGTGCCAGCAGCACGGGTTCGTCCAGCGCGGACTCGTCCACTGCGGGGGCTTCCGCTGCGGCGTCGCCATCGGCGAGTTGGGCCAGCAGGTCGGCCAGCTCCGCGGACACCTCAGGCTCGGCGGCCTGGGGGCTTTGCGCCGGCACGTCCAGGTCCACGGCCACGGCTTCCACCTGGGCCAGTGCGGAGGCCGCCACGGCGGCGCCTTCGTCCAGCGCGGGTGCGGGCGGCAGCGCAGCCAGCTGCATGGGGTCCACCACGGACTTGCTGGCCAGCAGCTCTTGCGCTGCGGCAAACATGACGCCTGCGGTTACAGCCTTGCCGGCTCGGCCGGCGGCACGCTTTTGCTTCTTGGGCTGGAACTTGGAGCTCATGTCTTTGTGGGGTGGATTCGTGCCCGCAGGGCTGGAGCCAAAACTGAAAGCTAAATGAAATGATATCAGTTTGTGAGTATGTCTGTCAGTTTTGCCAGTGATGCATGTTGTTTCTTTGCAGAGTAAATCAGCATCAACCCTGTCAAAGTTCACGAACTAAACCGATCGGGAAGGCCGCGCTGCAGGTGGGGCTGCCGCGCCCCGGCACTGCAGCGGATGCAGCCTGGGCGTGCGCTTTTTCTCGGTCACAACTGATAGTTGAGATCGAAAAAATTGATCTGCTATCGATGTGCAGTTTTCATTTTTTGCAAAACATAAGCTGAAACATCGGCCTCCCCGTTCGTGGGTAGGATCGTCCCTCGGTTTCCTGTGAGGGCTCTTCCGGCCTGGCACTTTCAGTTCAACATGGGCCCAACGCCTTTTCTTTCTTGAGCCATGCCCGCAACGACTGAAAGTGACACCCCCGGCTCCTGCGCGGCGCCCGCACGCGACGCGGCTGAAGTCGTAGGCACCAAGGACGCCGCGGAAATGCTGCGCGTGTCGGTGGCGACGGTGCAGAAGATGGTGGAGCGCGGCGACCTGGAGGCCTGGCGCACCGAGGGCGGGCACCGGCGCATTCCGCTGCAGTCCATCCTGAAGTTCACGCGCGGACGCACGACCGCGGCGGCACCGGCGCGCCGCCCGCTGCGCGTGCTGCTGGTGGAGCCCAACGCCGCCACGGCGCGCGCGGTGGAAAAGTTTTTGGGCGAATGGGGGGCGGCGCTGGAGCTGGTGGTGGTGGAAAGCGCCACCGACGCGCTGGTGAGCATGGCGCGCCGCATGCCGGACCTGCTGGTGACGGAGCTGGCCATGCAGCCGCTGGACGGCTTCGAGCTGATCAAGTCGGTGCGGCGCAGCTTCGATGCTTCGGGGCTGCGCATCCTGACGACCACGGCGCTGTCGGACGTCGACATCCAGGCCCACGGCGGCCTGGATCGCCACGTGCTCTGCTACCGCAAGCCGCTGGCCCTGCAGCGCCTGGCCGGTTTCGTGGACGCGCTCGTCGTGGGCCTGGAAGCGTCGTCCTGCGGCGCGGCGCCGTCCGGCGGCTGAATCCGGCCCCCGGGCCCCCGGGCGTCAGGCCCGTGCGCTGAGCGGGCAAGGCAGGCAGTGCGCGAGCTGCCTCCGCACGCCGTCGAAGGCCTTGAGCACGGTGGCCTCGACCTCGGCGGCGATGTCGGCCAGGGCGGCCGTGGCGTCGGCGCGCAGCCGATCTTCGTGGCTGCGCAGCACCAGGGCCGCCATGCGGCACCAGCCGGCATCCAGCGTGTTGGCCAGGTCGTGGACCAGGGCGCGCGCCTGCGAGCCCGTGGCGCCCTGCAGCGCGGCGAGCTGGCGCAGGCAGGCGGCCTTGTCGCCCAGGAAGTCGTGCAGCAGGCCGTTGACGGCGGCGGCGTCGTTGTCGAAGTCCTCCAGCGCGCGCGCCATGTCCACCACCGGCAGCTCCGTGGCGGGGTCCAGAGGCACCGCCGCGCAGGCGCCGCAAGGCGGCGTGTGGCCGTGCGTCAGGTACAGGCCGGACTCGTCCACCGGGAGCGGGCTGTCGACGTCCGGCGCAGAAATCATGGAAGGTCGGTGAGTTGCTGAATGCGAATCAAAAATCGTAGGGGCAAACGCCGGGTGGCCGGCATCGACGGTTGTGAAGGAATGCCGCTTGGGCCGGATCACGCGTCGGCGCGGCGCTCGAAACGGACCTGGACGTCGGCGGGCGCGGCCCAATACGGGGCGGAGCTCACCAGCAGATCGGCGCCGGCGCTGGCGTAAGCCACGGCGTTGCCGGCGTTGACGCCGCCGGCCGGCGCCAGCCGCGGCTGCAGCTCCGCGGCCTGCAGCGACGCGCGCAGCGCGGCCAGCGCCTGCGGCGTGAAGCGTTCGAGCTGCAGCACCTCGGCCCCGGCGCGGGCCGCGGCCAGCGCGGCGTCGGCCGAGCCCACCTCCACCACCAGGCGCTTTTCCGGCTGCGCGCGGCGCAGCGCGGCCAGCGCCGCGAGGCGGTCGGCCTCGGCCAGGAAGAGCAGGTGTTCGGGGAAGACGAGCAGGCTTTCCGACAGCCCCAGGCGGTGCATCACGCCGCCGCCGTCCTTGACGGCACGCGCCGCGATGGCCCGCGTGCCCGGGAAGCTCTTGCGCGTGCAGGCCAGCGGCACGTCGCAGCCGGCCTCGCGCAGCGCGTCGAGCATGCGGCGCACCGCGCCGGCGATGCCGGACATGCCCTCCACCAGCGTCTGCGCCACTTTCCACGCCAGCAGCAGCGCGCGGGGGGCGCCTTGCGCGTGCAGCAGCGCGTCGCCCGCGCGGGCCTGCGCGCCGGAGGGCCGCACGGCCTGCGCCGTGGCGCCGCAGAGCTCGAACAGTCGCGCCGCCTCCTCCACGCCGCTGAGCGTCATGTCGCCGCGCGCTGTGAAGGCCACCGCCCCCTGCCCTGCCAGCGGCAGCGTGTCGGAGGTGAGGTCGCCGTGCGGCGCGTCCTCGTGCAGCAACGCGCGCAACAAGTCGTCGGAAAGCGGGCAGCGCGAAGGGGTCATGGCGGCTTGGGCGGCTTGGGCCGCAGGGAGGGAAAGGCGCTGCAATAGCAGGGAGCGTGCCGCCGGCAGCCCCATTGCGTTGACCGCGCAACGTGGTTCGCCGCCGCGGCCCGCGGCCCTGGCGGCGTCAGGCCTTGACCGCCACCATCACCGCATAGGCCTTGAACGCGGCCGTGGCCTGCTGGCCGACCTTCAGGCCCAGCGCGTCCACCGCGTCGTTGGTGACGCTGGCGGTGACGCCCAGGCCGCCCGGCAGCGTCACGCCCACCAGCGACACGGCCGAGCCCCTTTGCAGCGAGGCGATGGTGCCGGTGAGCTGGTTGCGCGCGGAGAGCTTGTAGCCGGCGAAGTCCGTGACCAGCACCACCTCGGACGACTTCACCAGCGCCATGGCCTGCTGGCCCACGGCCACGCCCAGCCGTTCGGCGGCCGCGCTCGTCATGGAGGCGGTGATCTCCATGCCGCCGGCCAGGCCCAGGGTGACCTGCGCCGTCACCGGCCCTTGGTTGACGGCAACGACGCTGCCGGGAAATTGGTTGCGGGCAGAGGTTTTCATGGGGGCTCCTTGCTGGTTGGGCCCGCTGTGGGGCCGTGGGGGTAAGAGGGATAGCGCAGTGGGGTACTGCCGTGGGGTATTGCACGGGGGTGTGATGCAGGAACTGCGCCTAGGCCGCGTCGCGCGTGGACAGCAGCGTGCGCAGCCGCGCCTGCTGCGGCCGTGGCGGGCGTGATGGGGCGGGCTGCAGGGCGGATGCGGCCAGCTCGCGGCTTTCGGCCTGGTCCAGGTCCACGGCGCGCACGGCGCGGCCGCCTTCCACGAGGTAGGCGACGTTGGCCAGCGCCAGCACGTCCTCCACGTCGTGCGTGATCATCACCGCCGGGATGCCCCAGCGCGCGCGCACGGCGGCCAGTTCCTCGCGCAACTGCTGGCGCAGCATGGGGTTCAGGGCCGCGAAGGGCTCGTCGAGCAGCAGCACCTGGGGCTTGCAGGCCAGCGCCCGCGCCAGGGCCACGCGCTGCTGCTGCCCGCCGGAGAGCGTGCACGGGCGGCTGTGCGCCAGTGCCGCCAGGCCGAAGGACTCCAGCAGCTCGTCCACGCGCGCGGCGTCGGCGGCCGACAGGCGCCGGCGCCACGTCGTCAGCCCAAAGGCCACGTTCTCGCGCACGCTCAGGTGCGGAAACAGCGCGTAGTGCTGGAAGAGGTAGCCCACGCCGCGCGCTTGGGCCGGCACGTCCACGCCGGCGGCGGCGTCGAACCAGGTCTTGCCGCCCACGCGCACATGCCCGGCCGCGGGCCGGAGCAGCCCGGCCATGGCCTGCAGCGTGAGCGACTTGCCGGCGCCGGAGGGGCCGTAAAGCGCCACCACCGGCGCCTGGCTGGCAAAGCGCACGTCCAGCTCGAAACGGCGGCGGCCATCGCTCACCGACAGCGCCACGGCAACGTCGATCATGCAAGCCTTTCGGGATGCGGTGCTTGAATGCGGCGCGCCGTGCGCGCCTTGGGCGGGGCAGGCGCTCGCGGCTGGCGTGCTTGGGTGGGCCATGGCGGCGTCAGCGCAGGGAAAAGAGGCGGTTGGAGGCCACGAGCACGGCCACGGACATGGCGGAGATGGCCAGCGCCAGCAGCATGGCCACGTCGTCCCGCCCGGCCTGCACGGCGTCGTAGATGGCCATGGAGGCCGTCTGCGTCTGCCCCGGGATGGAGCCCGCCACCATCAGCGAGGCGCCGAACTCGCCCAGGGCGCGGGCGAAGGCCAGCAGCGTGCCGGCCAGGATGCCTGGCCAGGCCAGCGGCAGCGTCACGCGCGCGAACACGCTCCAGCGCGACTGGCGCAGCGTGCGCGCGGCGGCCTCCAGCTCGCGGTCCACTTGGGCGAAGGCGGTGCTGGCGGCCTTGAGCACCAGCGGCAGCGCCACCAGCGCCGAGGCCACGACCGCGCCGTGCCAGTTGAAGATGATGGTGTAGTCCAGGTGCGCGCGCAGCCACTGCCCCAGCGCGCCGCGCCGGCCCATGAGCAGCAGGATGGCGTAGCCCAGCACCGTGGGCGGCAGCACCAGCGGCAGCATGCACACGGCCTCCAGCACGCTGCGCCCGGGCAGCCGCGAGCGCGCGAACACGTAGCCCAGCGCCACGCCCAGCACCAGCGCGGCGGCGGTGGCCACGCCCGCCACGCGCAGCGTGAGCGCCAGCGGCGCGGTGTCGAATTGCTGCCAAAGCTCAGACATTTCCGACAAACCTCACATTTGCGACAGGGGCTGGTGCCGCCGTCGCCCACCACCGGCTCAGGGCGCCGCGGGCGCCGGCCCAAGCGCCAGCATCACGGCGTAGGCCTTGAAGACCGCCGTGGCGGCCTGGCCGATGGCGAGCTCCTGCGCCGCCTCGTTGCTCACCGAGGCCGTGACCACGGCGCCGCCGGGCAGCGTGAGGTACACGAGGGAGGCGACTTGCCCGCTGTCGATCTGCGACACCGTGCCGGCGAGCTGGTTGCGCGCAGACAGCACGTAGCCGCCGAAATCCGTGACCAGCGTGACGGAGGAGGCGTTGATCATGGCAATGGCCTCGCGCCCAAGCGCCACGCCCAGATCCCGCGCGGCGCGCTCGGTCATGGTGGCCGTGATCTCCTGGCCGCCGGGCAGCCGCAGCGTGGCCTGCGCCGTGGCCGGCCCAATGTCCACCGACGTGAGCGTGCCCGCGAACTGGTTGCGCGCCGTGGCCCGCACCGACAGCCGCTTGAGCACGCCGCAGAGGGCCGGTTGCTGCAACAACCAGTCTTCGCGCTCGCGCAGGAATTCGCGATGCGCGGCCTGCAGCTCGCGCCAGGCCGCCAGCAGCGCCTGCGCCGTGGGCGTGAGCCGCGAGCCGCCGCCGCGCGCGCCGCCCACGGTGCGCTGCACCAGCGGCTGCGTGGCGAGATTGGCCGCGGAGTCCAGCACCAGCCAGGCCCCGCGGTAGGAGTAGCCGGCCGTGGCGGCGGCACGGTTGATGGAGCCGGTGGCTTCTATGGCTTCCAGCAGCGCGAAGAAGCGGGCGTCCAGGCGTCCGGCAAGCTTGAGGTCGCCGGAAAGCAGGCTGGCGTCGTGCATGGGGCTGTCTTGTGTCGTGAGTGCGGCGGGGGCTGCATTCTGGTCCGGTGTGCGTTGCGGCACGGCCGTTGGGCCGCCAGGGCCGGGATAATCTTGAACGCAGCCCGCGAGGCTGTGCCTTCACCGGGAGCCCGCCATGACCATCGCCATCGTCGATTCCTGCGCCAAGGACGCCGCGTCCGCCACGGGCGAGCCGGAAATGCTGGCCACCTCGGTGCGCGTGGAGGGCTGCGTGCTGAAGCCCCTGGAGGTCACGGCCCGCCATCTCGACGCGCTCGAAGGCGCGCTGGTGCAGGACTTCGACGTCATCTGCACCTGGGACGGCTCGCACGGCGTGCTGCCGCCCCTGCGCGCGGTGTTCGTGGGCGACCTGCTCATGCAGGCGCAGCCGGCCTTCGAGCAGCGCGTGGATTTCAAGCGCATGGCCCTCATTGCCGAGGGGCGCGGTGGCTACCGCGCGCTGTACTCCTGGGGCGAGATCTTCAATTCGCCCCTGGGCCGCGGCATCGTCGTGGCCTACGCGCAGGACGGCCAGCCGCTGCCCGGCGACAAGGGCTGCTTCGTGCTCTTCTCGCGCCACGACGTGGCCACCGGCCCGCGCTACGTGCAGGGGCTGCGGCGGCTGGAGCTCGTCAAGGTCTGGTGAGCGCCCTCGCGCCGCGGGGCCGGTGCCTGCTCGCATGCCGGTGCCGCCTCAGGGCTTGCTGAAGCCGTAGCGCGCAAGCACGCCCTGGGCCTCGGTGGTGAACAGGAAATTCACGAACTCGCGCGCCAGCGCCGCCTGGCGGCTGTCGCTGACCACGGCGGCCGGGTACGTCACCGGCGTGTGGCCCTGCGCGGCGAGCAGCACGCGCACCTTGTCCTTCATCAGCTCGGCGTCGGTGCGGTAGACGAAGCCCGCCTCCACCTCGCCGCGCGCCACGTAGTCCAGCACCTGGCGCACGCTGTCGGCGTAAACGAGCTTGGGCTCCAGCGGTTCCCAGAGCCGGGCGGCGTCCAGCACCTGTTTCGTGTAGCGGCCCACCGGCACGGTGGCGAGCTTGCCGACGGCAATGCGCCTGACCTCCGGCTTGGCCAGGTCGGCCAGCGTTGCCGGCACCGCCGCGCCCTGGGCCGGTGCCACCATCACCACGGTGTTGCCGGCGAAATCGCGCCGGGTGGCCGCATCCAGCACCTTCTCCTTGACGCCGCGGTCCATGGTCTCCTGATCAGCGCTCACGAACACGTCCACCGGCGCGCCCTGGACGATCTGCTGTATGAGCACGCCCGACGCGGCGAAGTTGAAGCGAACCGCCGCGCCGGGCTTGTGGGCCTCGAAGCGCGTGCCTATCTCGCGGAAGGCCTCGGTGAGGCTGGCGGCCGCCGACACGGTGAGCTGCTGGGCCGAGGCCATCAGCGGGGCGGCAGCCAGGGCACAAAGGGCAGCGGTGGCCATCAAGCGGCGCAACGGGTTCATCAATCAGATCCTCCGGACAGGTTCAAGCATGGGTGCGCTGCAGCCGCCCCGCCCGCGCCCTGCCGCCACCTCGGCGGTTTTGCGACATTGACGACAAACGTAATGAAGTCGACTGCATTACGCACCGTTATGCACGACATGTGCCAACGCTTGCAAGCCGGGCTGGCCGACTGCCCAATGACAACGGCCCGCCGGAGGGCCGGCAGGCCGTGGGCGTTGCATTGGCGCAACGCGGTGTCAGGACGACGCGCAGCTCATCTTCTTTTCCGGGTGGGCCGCGGCGGCGCAGCCTTCCAGCGACGCGGGCAGTGCGGCGGGCGCCGACAGGCCGGCGAAACGCTCCACCTCGGCCGTATCGAACCCCACCAGCCGGGCGCCGTCGGCGCGTTCCATGAGCGGGCGGCGTATGAGCAGCGGCTCCAGCAGCAGGGCTGCCAGGGCGGCTTCGGCATCCAGCGCCTCCGGGACGATCTCGCCGCTCTTCACCCGCGGCGCGGCGCGGTTGAACCATTGCGGCACGGGCAGCGGCGCCAGGAACTGCAGCAGCCGCTCGCGCGTCCAGGGCTCGGTGAGCAGGTTGTGCCGTTCCAGTGTGTGGCCGGCGGCTTCCAGCAGCGCACGCTGCCTGGCGTTGCCGCCGCAGCCGGGTTTTTCGTAGAAGCGCAGGTGCGCCATGTGCGTTCTCCCTCGGGGCCAAGCGGGCTGCTCAGGCGTCCAGCGCGTCCAGCCGTTCGTTGATGGCGTCGCGCAGCCGCGCGATGTAGGTGAGCACCCAGGTGAGTTGGGCGGCGGCGGCGGTGTCGTTGCGCTCGTCCAGCAGCACGCGCAGGTTTTCCAGCGTCTCGCGCTCGTGGGCGGCCACCTCGGCGTCCAGCCGTTCCACGGCTTCGGCGCCACGCGCCTCGTCCAGCGTTTCGCGCCAGCTCATTTGCCGCACGAGAAAGGCCATGGGCACGGCGTTGCGGCTGGCCCGGGCGTCCATGGACACGCCGCGCAGCTCGCACAGCAGCGCGGCGCGCTGCACGGGGCTCTTCAAGCGCTCGCGCGCCTCGTTGATGCGCACGGCCCACTGCGTGGCGGCCTGCTGCTCGGCGGCGCTGGCGCTGGCCACGTTGTCCGGGTGCATGGTGGCCTGCAGGGCGCGCCAGCGCTCGTCCACGGCGGCGCGGTCCAGTGCGAAGCGTTGCGGCAGGCCGAAGAGGGTGAAGTCGTCGGTCGCCAGGTTCATGCCACGCTTTCCGACAGCGCCTGGTTGGACGCCTGCGTGCGCGCCACGGGCAGCGCCCTGCGCAGCTCGTCGCGCCGCGGCAGCGAGATGGCCTGCCGCGGCAGCACCGATTCCACGGGCGGCTGCGTGCCCGCGGCGGCGGCGGCGGCGGCGCTGAGCGGGCGCTGGTCGAGCAGGTCCTGGATGGTGACGGACGCGAGCACGCCGTGCATCACCTCCTCCAGCCCGGCCCAGAGCTCCTGCGTGAGGCACTTGCCGGCGTTGTCGCCGACGCGGCCTTCGGCGCTGAAGGTGCTGCGCCGGTCGGGCGGCTCCTTCACGCTGAGCACCACTTCGGCCACGGTGATCTCGTCCGGCCGGCGCGCGGGCTCGTAGCCGCCTTCGCGCCCGCGGGTGAAACGCACCAGCTTGTGGCGCCTGAGCTGGCTGAACAACAGCTCCAGCCCGTAAGGCGACACGCGCTGGCGCTGGCTGATTCTTTCCAGCGGCACGGGGCCGTGCTGGGCCAGCATGGCCAGGTCCACCATGACCGCCACGGCCATGCGGTCCTTGGCGAAGCGTCCCTTGTGAGCGGATTCCATTTCCTTGGCTCCCCAACTGGCTTGACTACAGCCGCCGCGGGTGCACGATCCGCGCCAGCGCCCGGCGGGTACTGAACGTGTATCGTTGCCGCCGCGACTTATTTCACGCTTACCAGGTGCCGGCCTCGGCCAGCAGGCGCTCGACGGGCTGGCCGCCCTCGAGGTGGCTGTCGAAGATCTCGGTCACGTCGGCGGCACTCACGCCGCTGTAGAGCACGCCGTCCGGGTACACCAGCACGTTGGGGCCGTTGTCGCACGGGCCCAGGCAGCCGGAGTAGGTGATGGCGATCTTGTCGTAGGCCTGGCGCTTTTGCAGCTCGCCCCAGAAGGCTTGCAGCAGCGGCGAGGCGCCCTTGGCGGCGCAGGAGCCACGGGGGTGGCCGGGCGGGCGCTGCTGGCTGCAGACGAAGACGTGACGTAGTGGCTTGGCCATGGTTTCTCCTTCAACCAAACTTGAACAGGATGCCGTGCCCGCCGCGGGGATACTCCCAGGCGACGTTGGCGTGTTCGGTACAGATCACCCGGCAACTGCCGCACTCCAGGCAGCCGTCGGTGATCAGCGTGACCGTGCGGTTGCCCTCGGCCTTGTAGCAGGCGGCCGGGCAGACGAAGGTGCACTGCTGGCCCTTGCACTCGTTGGAACAGACGTCCGCATTCTTGATCTTGATGTGCGGGCGGCCGTGGTCGACCTTGTAGCGGTTCTGGAACAGCTTTTCTTCGACGTTGACGGCGATGGCGTTCATCGGAAGGCCTTGAACAGTTTGATGGCGTCGGAGACGAGGCCGCCCAGGCGCCGGGCGGAGCGGAAGCTGCCGAAGATCTCTTTTTCCTTGGTCTTCTTGTCGATGCCGTCCACGGTGAACATGGTCTGCGCGGCACGGTTGAGCAACGTGGGGTAGGTGCTGAAGAACTGCGGCGAGCTGTGCAGCACCTGCGGCATGTCGCGGTACTTGTGCAGGTCCTTCATGACGAAGCTCTCGTCGAGCGACTTCTTGTAGGCCGACAGCGTCGAGGCCGTCATGTCCTTGCCCGCGGCCTTGGCGGCGATCACGGTCTCGCCGGCCAGGCGGCCCGTGGTCATGGCCAGGTTGGAGCCTTCGCGGTGCGCGGCGTTCACGAAGCCGCCGGAGTCGCCCACGATCATCCAGCCGTCACCGTACACCTGCGGCACGGCGTGGAAGCCCCCCTCGGGGATGAGGTGCGCGGCGTACTCCTTCATCTCGCCGCCCTCGATCAGCGGGGCGATGCTCGGGTGCTTCTTGAGCCTTTCCAGCAGCGCGTAAGGCGCGGTGCGCTGCGGGTTGGCCTTGAAGTCGGAGAGCATGCAACCGATGCCGATGGTGAGCGAGTCCTTGTTGGTGTAGAGGAAGCCCGTGCCCACCATGCCCTCGGTGACCGTGCCCATCATCTCGATGACCACGCCCTCCTCGTCCTTGATGTTGAAGCGCTGCTGGATGACCTCCTCGGGCATGAAGAGGATCTCCTTGACCGCCAGCGCCACGTTGTCGGCCTTGATCTCGCCGTGCAGACCGGCCTTGCGCGCCAGCGTGGAGTTCACGCCGTCGGCCAGCACCACCACGTCGGCATACACCTCGCCGCCGATGCGGTCGCAGCGCACGCCCACCACGCGCTTGCCGTCCATGAGCAGCTCTTCGACGGTGGTTTCGCAGATGAGCAGCGCACCGGCCTCGCGCACCTTGGACGAGAACCACTTGTCGAACTGCGCGCGGATGATGGTGTAGCGGTTGTAGGGCGGCTTGTTGTAGTCGTCGCTGCGGTAGTGCGTGCCGACGAAGGACTTGTCGTCCAGCACCCAGATGCGCTGCTCGATGATGTGGCGCTCCAGCGGCGCGTCATCGCGGAAGTCCGGGATGATTTTCTCCAGCGCGTTGGCGTACAGGATGGCGCCCTGCACGTTCTTGCTGCCGGGGTACTCGCCGCGCTCGATCTGCAGCACCTTCAGGCCGGCCTTGGCCATGGTGTAGGCGGCGGCGTTGCCCGACGCGCCTGCGCCTACGACGATCGCATCGAACTTTTCCTTGGCATGCTTGGCCATTGTCGCGTCCTTCCAGAGAGATCGGCACCTGTGCAACAACCGTTGCGAGCGGGTATTCGCATGGAGCGTGCCAAGTGGCTTGTCCCTGGGAAATGCCTGCGTGACAGGCTATTTTTGGGCAATGGTGTTTTCACGAAGCCGCCTTGACGTGCCCCAAACGCGACCGCTTCTGTCGGCTTTGTCGCATGTGCGACGCACGCTCCGGGGCCGGCCGGCGTACCCGTGCGGGCGTGCGATGATTGGCACTGCAAATGCATGCGAGCGGCGCCCTTGATGATGCACAAGGCCCAGACCATGAACCTTTTCACAGGCACTGCTTCAGACGAATTTTTCGGCGGCGACGTTCCCGCCCCCGTGCGCGACCTGCTGCACCAGGCCGCCGAGGCGCCGGCGGCCGAGCGTTCGCCGCTGCTGTGGACGGCCCAGGCCCTGGCCCCCGGCTGCCTGGCCATCTACTACGCGCTTTACAAGCACCACGCCGGGCGGCGCGAGTTCGAGCTGGCCGAGCGCGCGGCCTGGCGCGGGCTGCAGGAGGCCGCGGGCCAGGGCGGCCTGGCGCAGGATTGGCGTGCCGTCATGCCGGCGGCGCATGTGGACTTCAGCCAGGATGGGCCGCAGCGCTTCTGGCTGTTCACGCTCAAGGCGCTTTCGTTCATACACCTGCGCAGCGACCGTGCCGACATGGCGCGCGAGCTGCTGGCCAAGCTCCACGAGCTGGACCCGCAGGCGCAAACCGGCAGCGAGGTCACGATGTCGCTGCTGCACGCGGCCGACGCCGCGCGACAGGGCCGATGAGCATCCCGGCCGTCACGCTCTCACGCTCCCTGCAGACGCCGCGCCTGCAGTTGCGCGAGCCGCGGCCGGGCGACGCACCGCTGATGTTCGAGCGCTGGGCTCGCGATGCCCACACGCTGCGCTACCTGGGCTGGAAGCCGCATGCCGACGTCGCCTTCACGCAGCGCATGCTGGACTGGGACAACGCCCGCTGGCTCAAGCGCACGGCGTGCACGTGGATGCTGGCGCATGGCGACGCGGGGCCGATTGGGCAGGTGCAACTGGTGGCGCAGTCCTTCGAGCCGCCGGTGTTCCACTGGCGCCTGGGCTACGTGCTGGCGCCGGCATTCCAGGGGCAGGGCTTGATGCGCGAGGCCGTGTCGGCCGTGCTGGAACATGCGTTCAAGCAGGCGCTCATCTGGCGCGTGGACGCGCTGTGCGACGTGGACAACACCCCTTCCATTCGCCTGCTGCAGGCGCTGGGCTTGAGCTGCGAGGGGCGGCTGGTGGCACATACCCTGCACCCCAACGTCTCCACCACGCCGCGGGACGTGTGGATTTACGCGCGCACGCGGCGGCCGCACAAGGCGCCTTGATGGGCACAGCGTGAGCCGGGGCGTGGCGCCCCGGGGCGCTCAGAGGTCGTCCGCCAGGACTTCGGTGGCGATGAGTTGTGCGCGCAGCGACCAGCGGGCGCGCCAGCCGGAGCCGGCCCAGGTGGGATCGTTGGCGCGCTCGAACGCGGCCGTGGCTTCGGCCTCGCTCCAGTAGATGCGGCAGTCGCCGCGGGCACGCAGCGCAGCCTCGCTGGCCTGCTGGGGCGTCACCGGCTCCTCCCGGTAGCTGCCGGGCTCCTGCAGGTGGTCCGCGCGGTACAGCGGCTTGTCCCAGCCGTATTCCTCGGCCATGGCGCAAATGCCGGGGTATTTCTCAGCCACGCCCGCCGTCTCGGGGCTGGCGTCGAACATCTCCAGCAACTCGCGCGGCGTGGCGCAGTCGTGGATCTCCCATTCCTGCAGCGCATCATCGGCCGCGACCTTGCGCAGCAGGTCGTCGCCGTCGTAGGCGAACCAGCACCTGGGCTCGGCCTGCGGGGGAATCTCAAGAACGAAAATCATGGCCGTGCCTCCTGCATTGCTGTGGCTTCGACCGGCTGGGCGCCGGCGTGGCGATGGGGCAAGGGCACGACGATCACTCGGCGCCTTCGGCAAAAACCTTTTGCCATACGGCTTTGCGCAGGCGCTCGGAGACGGCGTGCGGGGTGCCGTCAAACTCGTCGGTAGCCTTGCGCAGCGCGGCCTGCGCCACGGACGCTTCGGCCATGGTCAGCGGCAGCCGGCCGGCAACATGGGTGGCCTTGGGCACGGAGCGCAATATCGCCTGGCGATTGGGGTGCTCGTCCATCGCGACGAGCGAATCTGCCTCGGGCTGGCCGTCCAGGCAGATGTATCGTCCGATCACCTCGACCTTGCGGCCATCGAGCGTGGTTTTGACAAGTACCGGTGTCATCACAACCTCTCTTCAAGAATCTCGGACCAGCCGGGCGGGCCGCTGCGCACAGCGCGGCCCGCCGGCCTGAGGAGAGAACAGAGGAGCGTACCGATGCCCCCTGCCCTGCCCGTCGTGCCGCTGTGGATCAGCGGATA
>NZ_JAXOJX010000064.1:0-37488 GCF_034427735.1 Azohydromonas lata | reverse complement strand
CGCGGCAAGGCCGGCGGCTTGCTGCAATCCTTCCGGCGCCCCGGACGGCGGGGCCGGCAAGGCGCCGCACGGCGCGTCTGGAAGGGAATGGCGTTCATGAACGTTCTGGTCACTGGAGGCACGGGCTACATCGGCAGCCTCACCAGCGTGCAACTGCTGGCGGCCGGGCAGCGCCCGGTGCTGCTGGACAACCTCAGCAACAGCAAGGCGGCGGTGCTGGATCGCATCGCCCAAGTCGCGGGCATGCGGCCGCGCTTCGTCCAGGGCGACGTGCGCGACCGCGCGCTGCTGGACAAGCTGCTGCGCGAGGAGCGCATCGAGGCCGTCATCCACTTTGCCGGGCTCAAGGCCGTGGGCGAGTCGGTGCAGATGCCGCTGGCCTACTACGACCACAACGTCCACGGCACGCTGGTGCTGCTGGAGGCGCTGCGCGAGGCGGGCGTGCGCACGCTGGTGTTCAGCTCCTCGGCCACGGTCTACGGCGACGCCGGGCAAATGCCGCTGTCGGAAGCCGCGCCCACGGCCGCCACCAACCCCTACGGCCGCAGCAAGCTCATGGTCGAGCAGATCCTGGGCGACCTGGCGGCGTCGGACCCCTCGTGGTCGCTCACCGCGCTGCGCTACTTCAACCCGGTGGGCGCGCACCCCAGCGGCCTCATGGGCGAGGACCCGCAGGGCATTCCCAACAACCTCATGCCCTTCATCGCCCAAGTGGCGGTTGGGCGGCGCGAGAAGCTGCGCGTCTTCGGCAACGACTACCCCACGCCGGACGGCACGGGCGTGCGCGACTACATCCACGTGCTGGACCTGGCCGACGGCCACCTGGCCGCTTTGGAGCACGGCCACGGCCGGGCGGGCCTGCACGTGTTCAACCTGGGCACGGGGCGCGGGCACAGCGTGCTGGAGATGCTGCAGGCCTTCGGCCGCGCCTGCGGCCGCGAGCTGCCTTACGAGCTGGCGCCGCGCCGCCCGGGCGACGTGGCCAACTGCTGGGCCGACCCGGCGCGCGCGCAGCAGGCGCTGGGCTGGCGCGCCCGCCGCGGGCTGGACGAGATGTGCGCCGACACCTGGCGCTGGCAGTCCATGAATCCGCAGGGGTACGCGGCATGAGCGGCGCGGATCCCACCCAGCCGTCGGCGACGGCGGCAGCGGCCTTCGACCCGGCCGAGCACTCGCACCGGCGGCGCAACGCGCTCACCGGGCGCTGGGTGCTGGTGTCGCCGCACCGCGGCAAGCGGCCCTGGCAGGGCCGGCAGGAGGCGCCGGCCGTGGCGGACCTGCCTGCCTACGACCCGGGCTGCTACCTCTGCCCGGGCAACCTGCGCGTGAGCGGCGAGCGCAACCCGGACTACCGCGGCACCTTCGTCTTCACCAACGACCACGCCGCGCTCATGCCCGCGGTGCCGGACGTGCCGCCGGACGCGGCGGGCGACGCCCTCTTCAGCGCCCAGGCCGCGCGCGGCACCAGCCGCGTGCTGTGCTTCTCGCCGGACCACTCGCGCACGCTGCCGCAGATGGACGTGCCCGCCATCGCGGGCGTGGTGGACGCCTGGTGCGAACAAAGCGCCGAGCTGGGCCGCGACTACGCCTGGGTGCAGGTGTTCGAGAACAAGGGCGAGCTCATGGGCTGCTCGCAGCCGCATCCGCACGGGCAGATCTGGGCCACGGACTTCGTCCCGGACGAGCCCGCCACCGAGGACGCGCGCCAGCGCGAGTACTTCGCCGAGCACGGCCGGCCGCTGCTGGCGGACGTGGCCGCGGCCGAGGAGGCCGCCGGCCAGCGCGTGGTGCTGCGCACCGAACACTGGCTGGCCGTGCTGCCCTTTTGGGCGACCTGGCCCTTCGAGACGCTGGTGCTGCCGCGCTTTGCGGTGCAGCGGCTGCCGCAACTGCAGCCGGCGCAGCGTGCGGACCTGGCGCTGCTGCTCAAGCGGCTCACCACGCGCTGCGACAACCTGTTCCGCTGCCCCTTCCCGTACTCCATGGGCTGGCACGGCGCGCCGTTCGACGACCGCGACCCGGCGCCGTGGCAGTTGCACGCGCATTTCTATCCGCCGCTGCTGCGCTCGGCGACGGTGCGCAAGTTCATGGTGGGTTTCGAGATGCTGGCCGAGGCGCAGCGCGATCTCACGCCGGAGCAGGCCGCCGCGCGGCTGCGCGCGCAAAGCGACGTTCACTACCTGGAAGGCGAAGGGCCGGCACCGTAGGCCACGGCGGCCGGCCCTTGCGAAGCGTGCTTGGCCCGGTGTCGAGGCGTGCTAAGGCGTTTGTCCCAGCGCCGGGCTGTCGGCGTGCGCGCCCGCTTCGCCGCGGGCCGGGGCGATGCGCACGCGGCGCGCCGTGTGCGAGGCGCTCAGCCGCGGCCCGCGGCTGAAAAGCTGCTCGCGCAGCGTGCCGCCGGCGTAGCCCTGGGCGTAGCGGCCGCGTTGCTGCAGCTCGGGGACGATCAGCTCCACCACGTCCTGCAGCGTCTCGTGGGCCAGCGCCCAACTGAGGTTGAAGCCGTCCACGCCGGTGGCGTCGGCCCACTGTTCGAGCTGGTCGGCCACCTGCGGCGGCGAGCCGACGATGACCGGCCCGCGCCCGCCCAAGCCGATGAAGCGCGCGGCCTCGCCCACCGTCCATTGCCGCCCGGGCTGGCCCTGGCTGAAGGCGGCCAGCGCGGTGCGCTCGGCGCTGGTGGCCACGGCTTCTATGGGCTCGTCGCGCGGGTGGCGGCTGAAGTCGATGCCGCTCCAGCCGGAGAGCAGGGCCAGCGCGCCTTCGACGTCCACGTGGCGCAGCAGGTCCATGTGCTTGTCCTGCGCCTGCGCGGCGGTGGGCGCGGTGATGACCAGCGCCTGGGTGTAGATGAGCACGTCCTCGCGCGTGCGGCCCGCGGCCGAGAGCGCCTGGCGCACCTGCTCCACCAGGCGGCGCACGACGGCGATGCTTGGGCCGCTGACGAAGATGGCTTCCGCATGCTGTGCCGCCAGCCGCGTGGCGCGCAGAGAGGTGCCGGCCTGTACCTGCAGCAGCGGCGTGCGCTGCGGCGAGGGCTCGCACAGGTGGATGCCGGGCACGTCGAAATGGCGACCGTGGTGGGCGATGGGATGGACCTTGGCCGGGTCCGTATACAGGCCGCCGCTGCGGTCGCGGCGCACGGCGTCGTCTTCCCAGCTTGCTTCCCAGAGCTTGTAGACGACCTCCAGGTACTCCTCGGCGATGTCGAAGCGCTCCTCGGCCGTGGGCGGATGGGCCAGGCCCATGTTGCGGTCGGCGCTGTCGAAGCAGCGCGTGGCGATGTTCCAGGCCACGCGCCCGCGCGTGAGGTGGTCCAGCGTCGAGAGGCGGCGGGCGAAGAGGTAGGGATGCTCGTAGGCCAGGGCGCTGGTGACGCCCAGGCCCAGGTGGCGCGTGGCCTGCGCCATGAGCGGGATGAGCGCCAGCGGGTCGTTGACGGGCAGTTGCACGCCGTGGCGCAGCGCGGCTTCGGGGCTGGCGGCGTAGACGTCGTTGGCGCCGAGCACGTCGGCGAAGAGCACGCCGTCGAAGACGCCGCGCTCCAGCAATTGCGCCAGCTCCACCCAGTGCCCGGGGTCGGTGTAGCGGTGGGAGAGGTCTCTGGGATGGCGCCAGAGGCCCGGCGCCTGGTGCGATGCCGCGTTCATCTGGAACGCGTTGAAGCGGATGCGGCGCGGCATGGGTTTACGGCTTGAGCAGGCCGCGCGAAGTCATGCAGGGCACGCGGTAGCGGATTTGGACTGTTGACTGCATTGGAATCTGTACGGATGAGGTGTTGCCACTCTAGGCAGCCGGCCGGGCCGCGACAACGACGCGTTTCGGCGATGAATATGCCTGTGCGCCTTCGGGCAATGCGGGGGCCAAAGCCGGCGTGCAGAGGCCTCTACTTGAAGGGGTTGCGCTCCCGCAGCTCATCCACGTAGTCCTGCATGCCCGCGCCCTCGCGCTCCAGGAAGTCGGCCACGGCGTCGGCGAATCGCGCGTCGGCCAGCCAGTGCGCGGACTGCGTGCGCACCGGCAGCAGCCCGCGCGCCATCTTGTGCTCGCCCTGCGCGCCGCCCTCAAACGCCACGTAGCCGTTTTCGATGCACCAGCGCAGCGGCTGGTAATAGCAGGCGTCGAAGTGCAGGCAGGCCACGGGCTCCACGCTGCCCCAGTAGCGGCCGAAGGCGCGCTTGCGCTCGGGGTCCAGCGCCAGCAGCGAGGCGGCGATCGGCTCGTCACCCCGGCGGGCGACGAAGAGCAGCCAGTGGCGCGGCAGGGTCTGCGCCACCTCGCCGAAGAACTCGCGCTCCAGGTAAGGTATGGAGCCGTGGGCCTGGTAGGTCAGGGTGTAGCAGCGGTAGAAGAAGTCCCAGAGGTCTTCGGTGATGGCCGTGCCCTCGTGCACCGTGAAATGCACGCCGGCCTCGGCGACGCGGCGCTGCTCCTGGGCGATCTTCTTGCGCTTTTCGCGCTGCAGGCTGCGAAGGAAGTCGTCGAAGCTGGCCCAGGGCGCGTCGGCGGGCTGCGTCCAGTGGAATTGCACGCCCTCGCGCAGCATCCAGCCGGCCTGGGCGAGCGCGGCGGCGTCGGCCTCGTCCATGAACAGCAGGTGGGCGGACGAGAGCTTTTGCTGCTTGGCCAGCGCCAGCACGGCTTGGGCGAGCAGGGCGCGGATGCTATCGTCGCGCGCCAGCAGCCGCGTGCCGGGCACGGGCGTGAAGGGTACGGCGCCCAGCAGCTTGGGGTAGTAGGCCAGGCCGTGGCGGCGGTAGGCGTCGGCCCAAGCCCAATCGAAGACGTACTCGCCGTAGGAATGGGTCTTGAGATAGAGCGGGGTGCCGCCCACGAGCTCGCCGGCGGCGTTCTCCACCGTCATGAAGCACGGCGCCCAACCCGTGCCGCGCACGGCGGAGCCGGAGCGGTGCAGCGCCAGCAGGTAGGCCGAGGACATGAAGGGCGTGGGCGAGGGTTGGGCTTGCAGCAGTGCGTCCCAGGCGGCGGCGTCGAGCTGCTGCGGACGCTCCAGCACGCGGATCACGAGGCCGTCGGCGGACGGCGCGGCGGGGGTCTTGACGGGGTTGCGGTCGCGGAAAGAGGCCATGGGGCGGATTCAACCGCAGGGCGAGCAGGCGTGCAGGCCGCCACGGCAGTGCCCCGACGAAAAGCCTGTTGGCGAGCGCCTGTCGGACAGCGCCGGTTGCCAGACGCCTGCCGGCCAGCCGACCCGGCGGCGTCTGTTTCGCCTACAGCGCCATCCCCACGCTGGCCGCGCCGGCCAGCACCAGGCTGGCGCCCCAGACGGCGTCCAGGTCCATCCAGCTGCGCGACAGCGTCCCCAGGCCCAGCCAGCGGTAGACGGCCCAAGCGGCGCCCAGGCCGGCGGCGAACATGGCGCCGGTGTGCACGGCGGCCACCGCGGCGGCCGCCGCGATGCCGGCCGCCGCGGGCAGCGGCGCCTGGGCCGCGGGCATGCACAGGCCCAGCGCGAAGGGCAGCAGCATCAGCCCCGCGCCGTGGGCCGTGGCCATGAGAAAGGACCACAGCGCCACCTGCGTGGGCCGCACGCGGGCCAGGCAGCGCGGATGGCGCCGGTTCACCAGCCGCCACGCGCCAAACGCCGCCACCAGCAGCCCGGCGCCGATGCGGATGGGCTGCTGCCACGCCAGCAGGCCGCTGGCCGCCGCGAAGGGCAGCAGCACCACGGCCATGGCCATGAGGTGGCCCGCGGCCAGCGGCAGCAGCGTGCCGAAGAGGGCTGCGGCGCGGTGCGCCATGAGGCCGTTGGCCACCGCCAGCGGCCAGCCCATGGCCGGATTGAGGCCGTGCCAGGCGCCCAGCGCGGCCACGGCCAGCCACAGGGCGGCGCCTTCGGTGGCGGTGTTCAAGCGCTGGGATAACAGAAGGAGTCGGTGGAGCAGTCGCCGCCTTCGAGCCGGATCTGGTGCGCGCCGTAGTCCGCGCCGAAGTCCAGGAGGAAGCGCTCGTCCAGCGTGAGGCCGCCCTCGGCGCCCACGTTGCACAGGGCCATCGCGCCGGGAATGCCGTCCGGGTAGAACTGCATGTCCCAGCGGCTGTAAAGGCCGTTGGTGAAGTAGACGCGTTGTCCGTCGCGGCTGATCTCCGTCATCTGCGGCGCGCCGGCAAAGCGCCGGCCGCTGGGATGCGGCGCACGGGCGGCCATGCCGCCCAAGCGCACGCTGCCCGTGAGCTTGGGCGACATCGGGTCCGTCACGTCGTACTGGCGCAGCTCGCCCGTGCCCCAGCAGGCGGCGTAGAGGAAGCGGTCGTCCAGCGAGAGGTCGATGTCGCTGACCAGCGGCGGCGCGGCGCCAAAGCCCTGCAGCAGCGGCGGCAGCAGTGCCTTGTCGGCCGGCTCCGGCGGGATGGTGGCAGTCTTCCTCGCGTGGAACCGGCCCCCTTCGCGCCACCAGGTCCAGATGGAGGCTTCGAGGTTGGTGGTGTCCACCACCACGCCGACGAAGCCGTATTCGCGCGAGGGGTCGTGCGCCGGGCGCACTTCCAGCGGCATCTGGTGGTTGGCGCCCAGGTCTATAGTCTGCAGATGCCGGCGCCCGCGCAGATCCCAGAAGTGCAGGCGGTGGCCGTAGCGGTTGGACAGCAAGTCCTCGGGGACGATGCCGTTCTCGAACTGCGGAGGGCGGCCCCACTCGCTGCTGACCATCCAGTCACGCGGCAGGTTCCACCAGAAGTCGTAGTGCAGCTTCTGCGGGCCGCGCTCGATTTCCCACTGGCCGCGCAGCTCGAAGCTCTCGCAATCGAGGACGAAGATGCCCGCGGGCCCGTCCGTGCCGTCCTTGCCGCCGCCGCCCAGGGTGCTGATGTAGACGCCCTCCGGTCCGCAGTGCACGGTGTGCGGGCGCGAGTAGCCGGTCTTCCTGAGCACTTCCGCGGGCTCGATGACCTTGGCGATGGTGGGCCGGCGCGGGTCCGGCTCGGTGTCGATGATGTACAGGCGCGAGGAGCGTATGCCCGGCACGACCAGGTAGCGCCGGCGCAGGAAGGCGTGGCCGGAGAGCGGCGACAGCGCCGAGGAACAGGCGTTCCAGCCGAAGTGGTGGAACTCGTCGCCCTGGTAGGGCATGTCCAGCCGGTAAATCAGGCTGCCGTAGCCGGGAGATTGCGGATCGACGTCCACCACGGCGATGGCGTCCGGCCGGCTGGCATCCGGCGACAGCAGCGCGGTGTAGGCGATGCGCTCGCGCGGTGCCTCCATGGCCAGGCGCGGCGAGGGGTGGAAGGTCGGATCGGGGCGCAGCGTTTCAAGCATGGCGGACCTCCAGGGTTTGCTGTGCGCAAAGTCCCCCATGGTCTCCCTGAGGGACGCGCTGTCAAGGCGGCCCGACCAAGCAAGCTCATGCGCAAGGCGCTTCTTGACCATGAAGATGCAAAATCAACCAGTAAGAGGCCTGCCGTGCCTTCGGACATCGAGGCGCCGTTACGATGGCGGGCATGGCATTCGATCTGAAACATGAAGACGTGGCGGCGGCCGGCGACGAGGCCGAGTCCGTGCACGAGGCGCTGCTGTGGCGCGACAACGGCTGGACGGCCAAGGTCGTCAAGAACGAGGAGGACGACGGCTGGGCCGTGGCCATGACGCGCGACGGCGAGTCCGAGCCCGCGCTGGTGGGCCCGTGGACCATGGGCCGCGACAAGAAGAACCCCAAGCCGCTGGACGTCAACGCCTTCAACGTGCTGGTGAAGACGGCCAGCGAGGTGCTGCGCCGCGCCGAGCAGCACCGCCATGCGCTGCTGAACAAGAACGTCACCGTCAGCGGCGAGGACGGCACGGTGACCGTGGCGCTGGAGATCGTCCCGGACGAATACGAGCCCTATGCCGTGCTGTCGGCGCGCGACGCCTTCGGCGAGGAGCTCGCCAGCGTGCGCGTGCGGCCTGACTTCAAGTTGAACTCGGCCAGCGCCTCGGCCTGGGTCGAAGGCGGTTTTACAAAGCCGCGTTGAGGCTGCGGCTCGTTTTGCGAGCCCCAAAGCGAAGCGGCCGGTGCTGGGAGGCACCGGCCGCTTTGTCGTTTTGGTTGGGCGTCCGGCGAACCGGACACTTCTCAAGTGAGCTTCAGTCCCTGGCTGCCGCCAGCGTCTTGTTCAGCCGCAGCGCCAGCAGCGTGCAGATCGTGCCGGAGAGCAGGTAGAAGCTGACCGCGCCCAGGCCGAAGCGCTCCGACAGGCCCAGTGCCACCAGCGGAGCGAAGGCCGCGCCGATGAGCCAGGCGGTGTCGGCCGTCAGCGCCGCGCCGGTATAGCGGAACTGGGGCAGGAAGTTGGAGGTCACCGACCCCGACGACTGGCCGTAGGACAGGCCCAGCAGGACGAAGCCCACGAGGACGAAGGCAGCCTGGCCCTTGGCGTCGCCGCCCAGCAGGAAGGGCGCGGCGAAGCCGAAGATACCGATCAGCACCGCCAGCGTGCCCAGCGTGCTGCGCCGACCGATGCGGTTGGCGATGAGGCCGGACACCGGCATGGCCGCGGCGGCCAGCAGCGCGCCGACGATCTGCACCTCCAGGAAGTTACCAATGGACTCCTGCGTGCGCAGCATGATCCACGACAGCGGGAACACCGTGACGATGTGGAAGAGGGCGAAGCTTGCCAGCGCCGCGAAGGCGCCGATGAAGATGTTGGCGCCCTGGCCCTGGCCGCTGCTGGCCAGGTCGCGCACGCGGCAAGGCTCCAACTCATGCGCCTGCAGCGCGCTCTCGTACTCGTGCGTCACCACCAGACGCAGCCGCGCGAACGTGGCCACCACGTTGATCGCGAAGGCCACGTAGAAGGGGAAGCGCCAGCCCCATTCCACGAAGTCCTGCGTCGAGAGGTTGTTCCACAGAAAGGCAAAGAGGCTCGCGGCGATGAGAAAGCCCAGCGGCGCGCCCAACTGCCCAAGCATCGCGTACCAGCCGCGGCGGTTCTCAGGCGCGTTGATGGCCAGCAGCGAGGGCAGGCCGTCCCAGGTCGCGCCCAGCGCGATGCCCTGCATCACGCGGAACACCGCCAGCAGGATCACGGCTGACATGCCCAGGCGCTGGAAGTCCGGCAGGAAGGCGATGCCCGCCGTGGCCGTGCCCAGCAGCAGCATGGCCGCGCCCAGCTTGTAGCTGCGGCCAAAGCGCCGCTGTATGGCCATGCCCAGCAGCGTGCCCAGCGGCCGCACCAAGAAGGCCAGGGCGAACACCGTGAACCCGTAAAGCGTACCGACCAGGCGGTTCTCGGCGAACGGAAAGTACACGGCCGGGAAGGCCAGCACGCACGCCAGGCCAAAGACGAAGAAGTCGAAATATTCCGACGCCCGCCCAACCACCACCCCGACGGCGATGTCGCCTGGCGCCACGCCGGTGTGGTCCGGTGTCGCATTCCCGGGTTTGCCGCTGAAGCCCTGAGGCGGGATCGGCGGTTGCTGCGGCCGCAAAAGCGGGTTCATGGATGGGGCTGCGGTATGTGTCATGGCGCAAAGATGAGTGACCGTGCTGGGACAATATGTCCAATCGTTGACCCACATCAAGCAGGCTACATTCCCGCGCGTTGCGCAAAAGCCTCCCCGGCGCCCGCCTGGAAGTTCTCGATGACCACCAAGCTCCCTCACCGTACCACCCCGCGGCTTGCCGCGCTCTCGCTGTTAGCCCTGATGCTGGGCGGCTGCAACATGGTGGTGTTGCACCCCTCCGGCGACATCGCCTCGCAGCAGGCGGACCTTGTCCGCACGGCGACCTACCTGATGCTGCTGATCATCGTCCCGGTGATCGCGCTGACGCTGCTGTTCGCCTGGCGCTACCGCGCCAAGGCCCAGGCGGCGTATACGCCCGACTGGGACCACTCCACGCGGCTGGAACTGGTGATCTGGGGCGCGCCGCTGCTCATCATCATCGCGCTGGGCGCGGTGACCTGGATCAGCACCCACAAGCTCGATCCCTTCCGCCCGCTGGAGCGCATCGACGCGCAGCGCCCGCTGCCCGCGGACCACAAGCCGCTGGTGGTGCAGGTCGTGGCGCTGGACTGGAAGTGGCTCTTCATCTACCCCGAGCAGGGCGTGGCCACGGTCAATGAGCTGGCCGCCCCGGTGGACCGGCCCATTCGCTTCCACATCAGCTCCTCCACGGTGATGAACACCTTCTACGTGCCGGCGCTGGCGGGAATGATCTACGCCATGCCCGGCATGGAGAGCCAGCTCCACGCCGTGATCAACCAGCCCGGCGAGTACCAGGGCCTGTCGGCCAACTACAGCGGCGACGGCTTCTCTTATATGCGCTTCAAGTTCCACGGCCTGTCGGACGCCGACTTCAACGCCTGGGTCGAGCGCAACCGCAGCGAAGGCAAGGGCCAGGTGCTCAACCGCGAGACCTACCTGAAGCTGGAGCAGCCCAGCGAGCGCGAGCCCGTGCGCCGCTTCGGCCAGGTCGAGGCCAAGCTCTTCGACGCCGTGGTGGGCCGCTGCGTGGACAGCGCCAAGATGTGCATGCACCAGATGATGGCCATCGACGCTGCCGGCGGCGGCGGCAAGGGCGGCATCGCCGGCGTCACGCAGCGCTCCTGGCGCGATGGCGAGCGCACCGCCGTGGCCTCCCTGTGCACCGCCACCAACCTCTACGGCCAAGCCGATCCGCTGCGCTACATCGCCACCGCGCAGCCCTGAAGCAGCGCTCCCTCAAGACCACAAGACGCGACGAAGCTTCCCGCTTTTTCAGGAAGACCCCAGATGACTGCTGATCCAAGAGAAGAGGCCGGGCTGCTGCTCGGCCGCCTGGGCTGGGATGACATTCCCCTGCACGAACCCATCCTGCTGGCCACCTTTGCCGCCGTCGTCCTCGGCGGCCTGGTGGTCATGCTGGCGATGACGAAATACCGCCTGTGGGGCCCGCTGTGGCGTGACTGGGTCACCAGCATCGACCACAAGAAGATCGGCATCATGTACATGATCCTGGGCGTGGTGATGCTGCTTCGCGGCTTTGCCGACGCCCTGATGATGCGCACGCACCAGGCCATGTCCTTCGGCGACAGCATGGGCTACCTGCCGCCGCACCACTACGACCAGGTGTTCACGGCGCACGGCGTGATCATGATCTTCTTCGTGGCGATGCCCTTCGTCACCGGGTTCATGAACTACGTGGTGCCGCTGCAGATCGGCGCGCGCGACGTGGCCTTCCCCTTCCTGAACAACTTCAGCTTCTGGATGACCGCCGGCGGCGCGGGCCTGATCATGGCCTCGCTGTTCGTGGGCGAATTCGCCCGCACCGGCTGGCTGGCCTTCCCGCCGCTGTCGGGCATCGATGCCAGTCCGGGCGTGGGGGTGGACTACTACCTCTGGGCCTTGCAGGTGGCCGGCGTGGGGACCACGCTATCGGGCATCAACCTGATCGCCACCATCGTCAAGATGCGCGCGCCGGGCATGACGCTGATGAAGATGCCTATCTTCACCTGGACGTCGCTGTGCACCAACGTCCTCATCGTGGTCTCCTTCCCCGTGCTGACCGCGACGCTGGCGCTGCTGACCTTGGACCGTTACGTGGGCACCAACTTCTTCACGAACGATCTGGGCGGCAACCCCATGATGTACGTGAACCTGATCTGGATCTGGGGCCACCCCGAGGTCTACATCCTGGTGCTGCCGGCCTTCGGCATCTTCTCCGAAGTCACGGCCACGTTCTGCCGCAAGAAGCTCTTCGGCTACGCCTCCATGGTGTACGCCACCGTGGTGATCACGGTGCTGTCCTACCTGGTGTGGTTGCACCACTTCTTCACCATGGGGTCGGGCGCCAGCGTCAACTCGTTCTTCGGCATCACCACGATGATCATCTCGATCCCGACAGGGGCCAAGATTTTCAACTGGCTGTTCACGATGTACCGCGGGCGCATCACCTTCGAGCTGCCGATGATGTGGACGGTGGCCTTCATGATCACCTTCGTGATCGGCGGCATGACGGGCGTGCTGCTGGCCGTGCCGCCGGCGGACTTCGTGCTGCACAACAGCCTGTTCCTGATCGCGCACTTCCACAACGTGATCATCGGCGGCGTGGTGTTCGCCGTGTTTGCCGGCATCAACTACTGGTTCCCCAAGGCCTTCGGCTTCAAGCTCAACCAGTTCTGGGGCAAGGTCTCGTTCTGGTGCTGGTCCATCGGCTTCTGGGTGGCCTTCATCCCGCCTTACGTGCTGGGCCTCATGGGCGTGACGCGCCGCATGAGCCACTTCGACGACCCGACGCAGCGCCCCTGGTTCATCGTCTCGGCCTTCGGCACCATCATGATCGCCGCCGGCATCGGCGCCTTCATCCTGCAGATCGCCGTGAGCATCTACAAGCGCAAGGAACTGCGCGACGCCACGGGCGACGCCTGGGACGCGCGCACGCTGGAGTGGTCCACGTCGTCGCCCCCGCCGGCCTACAACTTCGCCTTCACCCCCGTGGTGCATGAGCAGGACGCCTGGTACGACATGAAGCAGCGCGGCTTCAAGCGCCCGGTGGAAGCCTTCCAGGCCATCCACATGCCCTCCAACACCGCCGCGGGCTTCGTGATCGCCATGCTCTCCACGGTGCTGGGCTTCGCGCTGATCTGGCACATGTGGCTGGTCGCCGGCGTGGCCTTCGCCGCCGTCGTGCTGTCCTCCATCGTCCACACCTTCAACTACAAGCGTGACTACTACATCCCGGCCGAGGAAGTGGCCCGCACCGAAGCCGAGCGCACCCGTGCCCTGACGGCCATCGAGGCAGGCCAGGCCGACCGGTCCCAAGCCGGCCTGAACCGTCCGGCCACCGCCTGAGGCCTGTACGGCACGGAACACACGACCACCATGCAAAGCCACTCCTCTACCTTGACCCCCGGCCTGGGCGGCGGCGCCCCCGTGGGCGTCGGTACCGACCAATCGCCGCGCTTCTACGACGACGGCACGCACCACCCCGAGCAGGGCACGCTGCTGGGTTTCTGGCTGTACCTGATGAGCGACAGCCTGATCTTCGCCGTGCTGTTCGCCGTGTACGCGGTGCAGGGCCGGGCCTATGCCGCCGGTCCCTCCGGCGCGGACCTGTTCGACCTCAAGCTCGTGGGCGTGAACACGGCGCTGCTGCTGCTGTCGTCCATCACCTACGGCTTCGCGATGATCTCCATGCAGAACCGCCGCAAGGGCGGCGTGCTGATGTGGCTGGCCATCACGGGACTGCTGGGCCTGGGCTTCCTGGGCATCGAGCTCTACGAGTTCCAGCACCTCATCCACGAGGGCGCGGGCCCGCAGCGCAGCGCCTTCCTGTCCTCCTTCTTCGCGCTGGTGGGCACGCACGGCCTGCACGTGACCTTCGGCACCATCTGGCTGGTCACGCTGATGTTCCAGGTGGGCAAGTCGGGCCTCATCCCCGCCAACCGCCGCCGCCTCATCTGCCTGTCCATGTTCTGGCACTTCCTGGACGTGATCTGGATCGGCGTCTTCACCTTCGTTTACCTGATGGGAGTGCTGCCGTGAGCCAGGCGCATACGCAACCGCACAACGACCTGGGCCACGACCACGTGCACGACCACGGCCACGATGACCATGGCGACGACGGCTACCACGCCACCGTCGGCGGCTACGTCAAGGGCTTCATCCTGGCCGTCCTCCTCACCGTCATCCCGTTCTGGCTGGTGATGGGCAAGGTGTTCCAGTCGCCCACCACGACGACGCTGGTCCTCCTGGCCTTCGCCGCGGTGCAGATCGTGGTCCACATGATCTACTTCCTGCACCTGAATTCGAAGGCGGAAGGCGGCTGGACCATGCTGTCGCTGATCTTCACCGTGGTGCTGCTGGTGATCATGCTGGTGGGCTCCATCTGGGTCATGTTCCACCTGAACACCAACCTCATGGACATGCCCAGACACGAGACCACGCAGAACCCCTGACGTGACGCGGGAAGACGCTTCTCTCCCTCGTGGGCCGCGCAGCCGCGGCGCCCTGGTGGCGCTGATGGCGGGCGCGGCCCTGTTGCTTGCGGGTTTCCTGGCGCTGGGGACCTGGCAGGTGCAGCGCCTGGCCTGGAAGCGCGAGCTCATCGCCCGCGTCGAGCAGCGGCTGCAGGCCGCGCCCGTGCCGGCGCCGGGCCCAAGCGACTGGCCCACGCTCAACCGCGAGGACTACGAGTACCGCCGCGTCGGCGTGCGCGGCACCTACGCCCACGAGCTGGAAACACTGGTGCGCGCCAGTACCGAGCTGGGCACGGGCTACTGGGTGCTCACCCCGCTGCGCACCGAGCGCGGCTACT
The DNA here is from genome assembly GCF_034427735.1 of Azohydromonas lata. NCBI lineage: Bacteria > Pseudomonadati > Pseudomonadota > Betaproteobacteria > Burkholderiales > Sphaerotilaceae > Azohydromonas > Azohydromonas lata. Next base: position 23,257 of record NZ_JAXOJX010000064.1, on the reverse strand, counting down.
GGCTGCTGGTCAACCGCGGCTTCATTCCACCGGAAATGCGCGCGCGCGAAGTGCGGGGCCCCGAGCCGCAGGGCGAGCAAACCGTTGCCGGCCTGCTGCGCCTGTCCGAACCCGAAGGCAGCCTGCTGCAGAAGAACGCGCCGGCTGAAGCGCGCTGGTACTCGCGCGACGTGGCCGCCATCGCCGCCGCGCGTGACCTGGGCGGCGTTGGGCGCACCGGCGCCGTGGCGCCATACTTCGTGGACGCCTCCACCGCCCCCGGCGCCCCGGCCGACGCCTGGCCGCGCGCGGGCCTCACCGTTGTGAAGTTCAGCAACAACCACCTCTCCTACGCCATCACCTGGTACGCGCTGGCGGCCATGGTGGCCGCGGCCGCCCTCTACCTGCTGCGCTGCGAGCGCCGGTTGCGCGACGCGCACGCCCCAGCGGCTTCCGCCCTGCACCGTGGCGGCGACTGAGGGGCCGCTGCCGGCGCCCGTGGCCGCGGCGGACACGGAGGCCGGGCAGGCCGACGCCGGACGCGCCGAGCACCTGGCCGGGCGCAAGAACCTCGTGCAGCTCGTGCAGCTGCGCTGGCTGGCCGTGGGCGGGCAACTGCTCACCATCCTGGCCGTGCGCTACGTGCTGGGCCTGCGGCTGCCCTTGGGCGAGATGCTGGCGCTGCTGGGCGCGCTGGCGTTCTTCAACGTGGTGAGCGCCGTGCGCAGCCGCGCCGCGCACAACGTGGACGACAAGGAGCTCTTTGCCGGGCTGCTGGTGGACGTCACCGTGCTCTCCGGCCAGCTCTACTACAGCGGCGGCGTCACCAACCCCTTCATCTTCCTGTTCCTGCTGCAGGTGGTGGTGGCCACCGTGCTGCTCAAGCCGCGCTACAGCTGGGCCATGGTGCTGCTCACCGGTGGCTGCTTCGTCGCGCTCACGCAGTGGCACCGCCCGCTGGACCTGCCCGGGCTGGAGCAGGCCCTGTCCGTGCACTACGTGGGCGGGCTGCTGCTGTGCTTCGCACTGGTGGCCTCGCTGCTGGTGCTGTTCGTGGGCCGCATAGAGCGCAACCTGCGCCAGCGCGACGAGCGGCTGGCCAACCTGCGCCAGCGCGCGGCCGAGGAGGAGCACATCGTGCGCATCGGCCTGCTGGCCTCCGGCGCCGCGCACGAGCTGGGCACGCCGCTGGCCACGCTGTCGGTCATCCTGGGCGACTGGTCGCGCATGGCCGTGTTTGCCGGCGAGCCGGAGCTGCGCGAGGAGATCGAGGAGATGCAGGTGCAGATACAGCGCTGCAAGCGCATCGTCAGCGGCATCCTGCTCGCCGCGGGCGAAACGCGCGGCGAGGCACCGGTGGAAACCACGCTGCACGCCTTCCTGGACGACTTCGTGGCCCAGTGGCGGCGCACCCGCCCCGCGCCCGGCCTGGACTACCGGCGCGAGGGCGTGCCGGACCTGCTCATCGTTTCCGACACCGCGCTGCAGCAAATGATAGGCAACGTGCTGGACAACGCCCTGGAGGCCGCACCCGGCGCCGAGCCCACGCTGTGGGTGCAGTGCGAGGACGACGAGCTGCTGCTGCGCGTGCTCGACCGCGGCCCCGGCTTTGCGCGCGAGATGCTCGCGCAACTGGGCAAGCCCTACCAATCCAGCAAGGGCCGCCCCGGCGGCGGCCTGGGCCTCTTTCTTTCCGTCAACGTCGCGCGCCTGTTGGGCGGGCGGCTGCAGGCGCGCAACCGCGACGGCGGCGGCGCCGAGGTGATCATCCGATTGCCCCTTGCGGCTTTGGCCCTGCGTGAACAATCCGGCCATGGACACTGAACGCCAACTCCTGATCGTCGAGGACGACGCGGCCTTTGCCCGCACGCTCTACCGCTCCTTCGAACGCCGCGGCTACCGGGTGGTGCGCGCGTCCAGCCTGGCCGAGGTGCAAACCCTGCTGCAGGCCGAGCGCCCCGGCTACGCCGTGGTGGACTTGAAGCTCAGCGGCGGCGCCTCCGGGCTGGCCTGCGTGCAGTACCTGCACGAGCAGGACCCGGACATGGTCATCGTCGTCCTCACCGGCTACGCCAGCATCGCCACCGCCGTGGAGGCCATCAAGCTCGGCGCGCGCCACTACCTGGCCAAGCCCGCCAACACCGACGACATCGAGACCGCCTTCGGCCGCGACCAGGGCAACGCCGACGTGGAGCTCACCGCCCGCGCCACCTCGCTCAAGACGCTGGAGTGGGAGCGCATCCACGAGACGCTGGCCGACACCGGCTTCAACATCTCCGAGACCGCCCGCCGCCTGGGCCTGCACCGGCGCACCCTCACGCGCAAGCTGGAAAAGCAGCGCGTGAAGTAGGCGCGGCGCGCGGCAGGGGCCGCGGCGGCTGGGATACTTCCAGCCCTGGCCGCCTTGCGGCCGCCCCCCACTTGAACCGCGCCCGCCCAAAAAGAAGCGCGCCGGCGCCTGAAAGGATTCACCGATGCCGCTGTACCGCCTGGGCGACAAGGCCCCTTGCGTTGATGCCACCGCCTTCGTCGCCCCCGACGCCACGCTGGTGGGCGACGTGCAGCTCGGCCCGCAGGCCAGCGTGTGGTTCCAGGCCGTGGCCCGCGGCGACAACGAGCCCATACGCATAGGCGCATCGTCCAACGTGCAGGAAGGCGCCGTCCTGCACGCGGACCCCGGTTATCCGCTCACCATCGGCGAGCGCGTCACCGTCGGCCACCAGGCCATGCTGCACGGCTGCACCATTGGCGAGGGCTCGCTCATAGGCATACAGGCGGTGGTGCTCAACGGCGCCAGAATCGGCAAGCAGTGCCTGGTGGGCGCGGGCGCCATCGTCACCGAGGGCAAGGAGTTTCCGGACCGCAGCCTCATCCTGGGCGCGCCGGCCAGGGTGGTGCGCCAGCTCAGCGACGAGGACGTCGCCCGCCTGGAGCGCGCCGCCGCCGTCTACGTGGACCGGGGCGCCCAATTCGCCACGCAACTGGAGCGCGTGGGCTGATCCACCGCCGCGGCGGCCGGCTCCGAAGCCGCCACGTTTTTGGGTCAACCCGGGAATGATGCCGGTTGCCCAGGGGTGAGCCCGCGGTTTGCTCCCGGCAGGGCGTCGCCCCACTCCACGCCGCCCTCCCCATGGCCGCAGCCCAGGCCAGCAGCTCCTTGGACGCCACCGCCGCCGTGCCGCTGGCCGCCGAACCGCGGCGCGATGCCGTGGTGCTGCTCCTGGGCGCCCTCGTCATCCTGGCGCTGAGCGTTTCCGCCGCGCTGGTGCTGTGGCGCAGCCGTGCCGACAACCTGCGCACCTGGGAGCGCACCCTGGGCCACTTTTCGGCCACCGTGGCCGAGCACGCCTCCCAAACTTTCCGCACGGCTGACTTCGTCCTGGACCGCGTGGTGGACCGCGTGGAGTCCGAACACCTGCACAGCGACGCCGAGCTGCGCAGCGCCTTCGGCTCGCGCGCCATGCACGAGCTGCTGCGCGAGCGCGCCGACGACACGCCGCTGCTGGACGCGCTGCTGCTGGTGGCCCTGGACGGCAGCGTGGTCAATGCCGCGCGCGTTTACCCCAGCACGCACCTGAGCGTGGCCGACCGCGACTACTTCCGCGCCCACCAGGCCGATCCCATGCTGGAGCGCTACATCTCCGAGCCGCTGCCCAGCCGCGCCAGCGGGCGCTGGGACATCTTCATGGCGCGCAAGATCCACGGCGCCGACGGGCGGCTGCTCGGCCTGGCCGTGGTCGGCCTGCAGGTGGGCTACTTCGAGCGCTTTTACGGTGGCATCCGGTTGGGTGAAGCCGAAGGCGCGGCGTTGCTGCTGCGCAGCGACGGCGTGCTGCTGGCCCGCCATCCGCCCAACGCCGAGATGCTGGGCCGCTCCTACCGCAACTCGCCGGGCATGCGGGCGCTGGCCGAGGCCATGGCGCGCGGCGAACAGGTGGCCACGGTGCGCACCAGCGCGGCACGGCTGTCCAACCCGGCGGACACGCAGCCGCGCCTGTCCTGCTCCCACGCCGTGGCGGGATTTCCGCTGGTGGTCAGCGTCACCGCCACCGAATCGCTGCTGCTGCGCGACTGGCGCCGCACCGCCTGGTTCATCGGCGTGACCACGCTGGCGCTGGACGCCCTCGTCGCCGCCCTGGTGCTGTGGATCTTTCGCCTGCTGCGCCGGCGCCGCGCCGCGCTGGGCCAGCTCGACGCCGCACGCAGCGCGGCCGAGTCCGCCAGCCGCGTGAAGTCGCAGTTCCTGGCCAACATGAGCCACGAGATCCGCACCCCGCTGCACGGCATGCTGGGCATGGCGCGCCAGCTCCTGGCCGCGCCGCTGCCGCCGGCGCAATTGCAGCAGGCGCAGGTGATCGAGCGCTCCGGGCGGCTGCTGCTGGGCGTCATAGACGACGTGCTGGACTTCTCCCGCATCGAGGCCGGCCGCATGGAGATGGAGCGCTCGCCCTTTGACCTCGTGCACCTGGTGCGCGACTGCATCGCGCTCTACCAGGCGCAGGCCCAGGCCAAGGGCCTGGCCTTGCGGCTGGAGATGTCGCCGCCGGCCGAGGCCGCCGGCCACGGCCCCGTGTTGGGCGACCCGCTGCGGCTGTCGCAGGTGCTCAACAACCTGCTGTCCAACGCCATCAAGTTCACCGGCATGGGCAGCGTGGTGCTGCGCGTGCAGCCGCGCGCCGAAGGCCACTGGCGCCTGGCCGTGGCCGACACCGGCATGGGCCTGGACGAGGCCGAGCAGCAGCGCATCTTCCAGCCCTTCATGCAAAGCGACAGCTCCACCACGCGGCGCTTCGGCGGCAGCGGCCTGGGCTTGGCCATCGCGCGCAGCCTGGTGCAGTTGCAGGGTGGCGAGCTGGGCGTGAACAGCCGCTTGGGCGAGGGCTCGGAGTTCTGGTTCACCCTCCCGCTGCCGCCGGCCCCGGCTGCCGCAGCCATGCCGGCGCCCAAGCCGGTCCACGCCGGCGAGCTGTCCGGCCGCCGCGCGCTGGTGGCCGAGGACAACGAGGTCAACATGGAGCTGGCCTGCGCCATCCTGGAAGGACTGGGGATGGACGTCGACCGCGCCGCCGACGGCGTGCAGGCCGTGGAAGCCTTCGAGAAGACGCGGCCCGCCGTGGTGCTCATGGACATGCACATGCCCCTGCTCGACGGCTTGGGCGCCGCCCGCTGCATACGCACGCTGGAACAGGAGCAAGGCCTGCCGCGCACGCCCATCCTGGCGCTCACCGCCAGCGCCCTGGCCGACGACCGCCGCCTCTGCCTCGAAGCCGGCATGGACGCCGTGCTGGTGAAACCCTTCGACATGGACCAGTTGCGCATGCTGCTGCATCGCCATCTTTTGCTTTCCGATCCGCACGACGGGTAAACCCCAAAGGTAATTCGCTGCCTCTTGCCTACAGTGCTTGTATGCAAGCTTGAGCACAAACCGGTGCAAACAGCCTGCACTTGCTGTTGCGGTCGTTGTTGGAGACAAGAGCCATGCCTCGATTTTTCAGATCCCTGTTCGGCCAGGTGGTGCTGGCGCTGTGCGTCGGCGTGCTGCTGGGCCTGCTGGTGCCGGAGTTCGCCTTGAAGCTCAAGCCGCTGGGCGACGGCTTCATCAAGCTCATCAAGATGGTCATTCCGCTGCTGGTGTTCTGCGTGGTGGTGCACGGCATCGCCGGCGCGGGCGACCTCAAGCGCGTGGGCCGCGTGGGCGTGAAGGCGCTCATCTACTTCGAGGTCGTCACCACCATCGCGCTGGCGCTGGGCCTGCTGCTGGCCTTCGTGTTCCAGCCCGGCGTGGGCATGAACGTGGACCCCAAGGCGCTGGACGCCTCGGCCATGAGCGCCTATGCCGAGAACGCCAGCAAGCTCGAAAGCGGCGGCACGGTGGACTTCCTGATGAAGCTCATCCCGACCACGGTGGTGGGCGCCTTCGCCACGGGTGACGTGCTGCAGGTGCTGCTGTTCGCGGTGCTCTTCGGTTGCGCGCTCACCATGCTGGGTCAGCGCGGCGCGCTGGTGGCCGATCTCGTGGACACGCTCTCGCACGTGCTGTTCAAGATCATGGGCATCCTCATCCGCCTGGCCCCGTTGGGCGTGCTGGGCGCCATCGCCTTCACCGTGGGCAAGTACGGCATCGGCTCGCTCAAGCAGCTGGGCATGCTGGTGGCGCTGTTCTACGTGGCGGTGGCCATCTTCGTGGTGGGCATCCTGGGCGGCATCCTGCGCCTGGCGGGCTTCAACATCTTCAAGCTGCTGCGCTACCTGCGCGAGGAGCTGATGGTGGTGCTGGCCACCACCTCCAGCGACAGCGTGCTGCCGCAGATCATGGCCAAGCTGCGCCGCATGGGCGTGCGCGACTCCACGGTGGGCCTGGTCATCCCGACCGGCTACTCCTTCAACCTGGATGCGTTCTCCATCTACATCACGCTGGCGGCGGTGTTCATTGCGCAGGCGACCAACACGCCCATAGGCATGGCGGACCTGCTGACCATCCTGGCCATCTCGCTGGTCACGTCCAAGGGCGCGCACGGCGTGCCGGGCTCGGCCATCGTGGTGCTGGCGGCCACGCTGCACGCGGTGCCGGCCATTCCCGCCATCGGCCTGGTGCTGGTGCTGTCGGTGGACTGGTTCATGGGCATTGCGCGGGCGCTGGGCAACCTCATCGGCAACTGCGTGGCCACCGTGGCCGTGGCGGCCTGGGAAGGCGACATTGACCGCAAGCGGGCGCACGCCGTGCTCGACGGCCGCGTGCCCACCGAGGAAACCATCGCCAATGCCGACGAGGACACCCCCCCGGCCGCCGCCGCCCCGGCGCTGGCGCGCACCGGCACGCTCAACGCCTGAGCACGCCCAAGCGTGCGCATGCCGCAAGGGGCACGGCCTTGCAAGAGGCCGATCCCTGGCGGTGCCTGAAGCCCCGCGGCCAGCCGATACAGTTACGCCCATGCCCACCCAAGTCGAAATTGCCCAGCGCGTCGTCGAGTCCATCCTGGCCCAGCGCCTCCTGCCTGGAGAGCGTTTGGGCGAGCAGGAGCTGGCGGACCTCTTCGGCGTGAGCCGCACGCTGGTGCGCGAGGCGCTGATGCAGTTGCAGGCGCGCGGTTTCGTGGAGGTGCGCAGCCGCAAGGGCTGGTACGTGGTGGAGCCCTCGGCCGAGGAGGCGCGCGACGCCTTCGCCGCGCGCCGCGCCGTGGAGTCCGGGTTGCTGGCCCAGGCGGGCCAGGCGCTGCAGGGCCAGCCGCTGCAGACGGCCATTGCCCGCATGCGCCAGCACCTGGCGCAGGAGCGCGCGGCCATAGACCAGTCCGACCCCGCCACGCGCGCCTTCATGCTGGCCGACTTCCACGTCTGCCTGGCCGAATGCCTGGGCCACCGCGTGCTGGCCGACATGCTGCGCGACCTCACGGCCCGCACCACGCTGGTGGCCACGCTCTACCAATCCACGCACGATGCGCGCGAGTCCTGCGAGGACCACGCGCGCATCGTCGAGGCCATAGAAGCGGGCGACTTCCCGCGCGCCACCGCGCTGATGCTGGATCACATCGGCAACGTGGAGGACGCGCTGGGCCAGTCCGCCGCCACGGCCGACGCCAAGGAGCGGCTGCGCGCGTCGCTGGCGCCGCTGGCCGCGGCGCGGACGACGGCGGCCTGAACCCGAGGCGCCTCCCGGCGCCTGCAGGGCCTCAGTGCAGCGCCGACAGGAACTGCTTGAGCTCCGGCGTCTGCGGGTTGCCGAACAGCGCCGCCGGCGGGCCCATTTCGTGGATGCGCCCGGCGTGCATGAACACCACGCGGTCGCTGACCTTGCGCGCGAAACCCATCTCGTGCGTGACCATGAGCAGCGTCATGCCCTCGTCGGCCAGGCGCTCCACGACCTTGAGCACCTCGCCCACCAGCTCCGGGTCCAGCGCGGAAGTGATCTCGTCGCACAGCATCACGCTGGGCTCCATGGCCAGCGCCCGCGCAATGGCCACGCGCTGCTGCTGGCCGCCGGAGAGCTGGTCGGGCCACGCCTCGAACTTGTCGGCCAGGCCCACGCGCTCCAGCAAGCGCCGCGCATGCGCCTCGGCCTCGGCCGCACCGCGCTGTTTTACGAGCGTGGGCGCCAGCATCACGTTGTGCCCAACCGTCAGGTGCGGGAACAAGTTGAAATTCTGGAAGATCATGCCCACGTGCTGGCGCAGCGCGCGCATGGCCTGGGCGTCGCCGTGGCGCAGCGGCTGGCCGTCCACCTCCAGGCTGCCGTCCTGGAAGGTCTCCAGGCCGTTGATGCAGCGCAGCAGCGTGCTCTTGCCGGAGCCGCTCTTGCCGATGATGCACACCACCTCGCCGCGCTGCACCTGCAGGTCTATGCCCTTGAGCACCTCGTTGCTGCCGAAACGTTTGCGCAGCGCGTGGACGTTGACGATGGGTGAGGAAGAAGATGCGGCGGCAGGCGCCGCCGCAGCCGCCACGGCGGGGGCGGTCAAAGACTCAATGGACACGGGCCAGTTTCCTTTCCAGGCGGCGGCTCCAGGCCGACAGCGGCCAGCACAGCACGAAGTAGAGAAGGGCTACGCAGGCGTAGACCGTGAAGGGGCGGAAGGTGGTGTTGGTGATCATGGTGCCGGCCTTGGTCAGCTCGATGAAGCCGATGACGGAAGCCAGCGCCGTGCCCTTGATGATCTGCACCGAGAAACCCACCGTGGGCGCGATGGCGATGCGCAGCGCCTGCGGGCCGATGACGTGGCGCAGCTTCTCGCTGAAGGAAAGCGCCAGGCTGTCCGCCGCCTCCCACTGCCCCTTGGGAATGGCGTTGACGCAGCCGCGCCAGATTTCGCTGAGGAAGGCGCTGCCGTACAGCGTGAGCGCCGCGCCCGCGGCCACGAAGGCCGGCACGTTGATGCCCAGCAGCGCCAGGCCGAAGTAGGCCAGGAACAGTTGCATGAGCAGCGGCGTGCCCTGGAAGAGCTGCACGTACACGGCCACGGCGCGCTCGGCCCAAGGCCGGCGCGTCAGGCGCAGCGCCAACAGCGCCAGGCCCAGCAGCCCGCCGCCGACGAAGGCCATGAGCGACAGCGCCACCGTCCAGCGCGCGGCCAGCAGCAGGTTGCGCAGGATGTCCCACAAGGAAAAGTCCACCATGTCAGCGCCCCGCTTGCGGTGTACGGCCAAAGATCCAGCGCGGGCCGATGTGGTTGAGCACTTGCCGCAACAGCACCGCCAGCAGCAGGTACAGCGCCGTGGCGACGATGAAGGATTCGAAGGCGCGGAAGTTGCGGCTTTGAATCAGGTTGGCCGTGTAGCTCAGCTCCTGCGCGGCGATCTGCCCGCACACGGCCGAGCCCAGCATCACGATCACGATCTGGCTGACCATGGCCGGCCACACCCGGCCCAGCGCCGGCGGCATGACCACGCGCAGGAAGACCTGCGCCTCCGTCAGCGCCAGGCTGCGCGCGGCTTCGATCTGGCCGCGCGGCGTGGCTTCCATGCCCGCGCGGGCGATCTCCGCCGCGTAGGCGCCCAGGTTGAGCACCATGGCGATGACGGAAGCCACCTCCGGCGTGAGCTTCACTCCCAGGCTGGGCAGGCCGAAGAACACGAAGAAGAGCTGGACGATGAAGGGCGTGTTGCGTATGAGCTCCACGTAGGCGCCCACGATGGGGCGCAGCCACGCTGGCCCCCAGGCGCGCGCCCAGCCGCAGGCCACGCCCAGCGCCAGGCCCAGCGCCGCGGCCACGGCGCTCAGGGCCAGCGTCAGCGCCGCGCCCTGCAGCAGCAGCGGCCAGTAGGCCAGCACGTCGGCGAATTCGAGCTTCATCGCGCCGGCTCAGTTGGGCAGGTCGCCGGCCGGGCGGCCCAGCCACTTCACGGCCATGCGGTCGAGCTCGCCGCTGGCCTTGGCCGCCGCGATGATCTCGTTGACCTTGGCACGCAGCTTGTCGTCGCCCTTGGCCAGGCCTATGAAGTTGGGCGAGTCCTTCAGCACGAACTTGAACTCGGTGCCCAACTGCGGGTTGCGCGCCATCATGTTGCCCGCCACCGAGGCGCCGGTGGCCACCACCTGCACCTGGCCGGAGACGAAGGCGGCGATGGTGGCGTTGTTGTCCTCGAAGCGCTTGATGTCCGTGCTGCCCGGGGCGATCTTGCTGAGCTCGATGTCCTCGATCGCGCCGCGCGTCACGCCCACGCTCTTGCCCGCCAGGTCCGCCGCGCTCTTGACCGGCAGCGACTTGGGCGCGAATACCGCCTGGAAGAAGGGCGAGTAGGCCGCGGTGAAGTCGATCACCTTCTCCCGCTCCGGGTTCTTGCCCAAGGTGGAGATGACCAGGTCCACCTTCTTGGTCTGCAGGTAGGGAATGCGGTTGGCGCTGCTCACCGGCACCAGTTCGGCCTTCACGCCCAGCCTGGCGGCAATGAGCTGCGCCATGTCCACGTCCAGCCCACGGGGCACCATGTCGGTGCCCACGAAACCGTAAGGGGCGTAGTCGGTAGGCACGGCGATGTTGATGCTCTTGCGGGCGAGCACTTCGTCCAGCGCGCTTTGGGCGTGGGCACCGGCGGCGATCACGAGGCTCACGGCGCCCAGGGCGCGGGCGAATTGGCGGCGGTTCATGGCGGCTTTCCTTTGGGGTCGGTGAAGGGCGGCGGAAAGAAGCGCGCTATGTGCACCGGCCTGGTGCAAAAGTGCGTGCTTCATCTCCATGCAAGCCTTGTATGCAAGGCATATGCCAATCGTCCGGCGTCTTATGCAGGGAATGCGCCGCCTGCAAACGGCCGCGGCCCGCCGGGGAGCCGGCGGGCCGCGGGGTGGGCGGTGAGCGCTTGGCGCTGAGCAGTGAGCCGTGAGCGCTTGGCGTCAGCCGTGAAGGCGCGCCGTGCCGGCGCCGCCCGTCAGTTGGCCTGGCACTCCGGGCGCGAGCAGCGCCCGTACAGCGCGAGCACGTGCTCGCGCAGCTCGAACCCGCGCTCGCGGGCGATGGCGTGCTGCCGCTGCTCGATCTCGGCGTCCACGAACTCCTCGATGCGCCCGCAGGCCACGCACACAAGATGGTCGTGGTGCTTGCCGTGGTCCACCTCGAACACGGCGCGGCCACCTTCGAACTGCGTGCGCTTGAGCAGCCCGGCCTGCTCGAACTGCGCCAGCACCCGGTAGACGGTGGCCAGGCCGATGTCGGCGTCCTCGGCGATCAGGTGGCGGTAGATGTCTTCCGCGCTGAGGTGCGAGGCCGTTTCGCGCTGGAACACCTCCAGCACCTTCAGGCGGGGCAGGGTGGCCTTGAGCCCGCTGGTCTGCAGCTCGGCGATGTGGTCGTTGCGGGATTTGGTCATGGGTGCTTCGTGTGGAACCGGGGTCAGGCCTGGGCGGCGAGTTGGCTCAGGAGGCTGCGCCACTCGCCGCGCTCGCTGCCCTCGGCGTCGGTCTCGGCGCTGATGCTGGCGATGGGCTCGCCGGCGGCGTCCAGCAGCACCAACGCATGTCGCGTGCCATTGGGCGTTGGGCGGCGCAGCAGCCAGGTTTGGGCGATGGCGTCGGCGCGCAGGCGCAGGCCGTGGCCGGCGCCGCGGGCGTGCAGCCAGGGGCCGTCCAGCCGCACGTCCTGCAGCGCGCCGCTGCGGCTCAGGCGCCCGCCGCGGCTTTCCACGCGCAGCGTCAGCGGCACGCCGCTGTGCGCGGCGCCGGCCAGCACCTGGTGCGTGCTGGCGTTGGGCAGCCGCGTCGCCGTGCCGCCTTCACCGGCCACGGCGCTGTCGAACGCGGCCACGGCCATGCGGCGAGGCGCAGCGGCCGGCTTCTTCACCGGGATCACCAGCCCCGGCGCGAGCTGCCAGCTGGAGAAGCTCTCCACGATGTCCAGGAAAGCCTCCACCCGGCTGCCTTCCAACAGCACGACTTCCGCCACCGACTGGCCGTAGAGGTCGAAGAACTGCAGGCTGCGTTCCACGCGGCCGTCGGCCCCGCGCTCCTCGATGGCGAAGCCATGGGCCCAGGCGCCGGCCGCGGCAGCGTCGGCCAGGCAGGTGCAGGCCGGTGCGTCGCCCGCGGCCTGCTCGCAGCGGCGGGTGAGCTCCTGCGCCGCGCTGGTGTTCTCCAGCCGGCACCAGCGGTTGCCCGTGATGCTGCGCACCACGCCCAAGGCCGGCAGCGCGGCGGCGATGCGGCGCCATTGCGGCAGCAGGTGGCGTGCGCTCAGCGAGGACAGCGCCGGCTGGAACAGCCCGGCATGCGCGGCGATCAGCTCGCCCTCGGTGACGCCCAGCGCCAGCGCGACGTCGCCCCGGCGCGCCTGCGGCTGCGCTGCGCGCTCGCGGGCGTAGGCCGCGCGCAACCCCGGCGAGCGCAGCGCGCGCCGGCGCACCAGGCTCGGCAGGGCGCGCACCTGGGATGCGGGCGTTCCGGCCGGCGCGTGTCGGCGCGGCGACGCGCTGCGCTCGGTCGCGCCCGTCGTTGGCGGCAGGGGCCGTGCCTCGGCCCGCTTGTCTGTCGCAGCCATGTCGATAGCTCTTCCATTGCAGGGGACCGCCACGGCGGCGGACTGTCGGCCTCTACTTTAATGAGAATGAATCGCATTTGCAATGCTTGCTGAAGCCTTACGGGCTTGTGCCAAATTGCCACTTTCAGCGCCTGCGCGGTACAGGTGAGCCGCTCCCCGATGGACAAGGCTGCGGTGGCGGCCGAGCATCGCGGCGCTCGGCGAGGACGTTGTTCGAAAACGAAACAGGGTGGAGCTGTCCGGTAGGGGGACGCGTCGCTTGCCGCCAGGAGATCACGTGTCACGACGGTCGAACGCCACCTTCATGTCCACCCCGGCCGAACGAGCCCTGGGGGGCTTGATACGAGACTCGCACGAGCGCTGCCTTGCGCAGGGTCTCACCCGCATCGCGCGCGCGGATGCCGCCGCCCAGGAGAGCCTGGACCCGGCCGCGGCGCGCGAGCGCAGCTGCCGTTTGCTGGCGCTGGTGGCGCCGGCGATGGAGATGCTGTCGCGCCAGACGGCCGGCACGCACACCCTGCTGGTGCTGGCGGACGCCCGCGGCACGGTGCTGCAGTGCGAGGGCGATGTGCCGGCCCTGGCGCGCGGCGCCGAGGCGGGCCTGGTGCCCGGCGCCCCTTGGGCCGAGCCCGCCCGCGGCACCAATGCCATCGGCACGGCGCTGGTGGCGGAGCGGCCGGTGCTGGTGCATGCGGACGAGCACTTCATGCACGCCTGCCACGGGCTCAGCGGCGCGGCGGCCCCCGTGTTCGACCTGCGCCAGAACCTGTTGGGCGTGCTGTGCCTGTACGGCGACCGCCATGTCCGCCAGGAGCATGCCGCGGGCTTGCTGGACGTGGCCGCGCGCATGGCGGAGAACCTGGCCTGCGCCGAGCACGGCGCCGACCGCGTGCGGCTGCACTTCCATGCCCGCCCCGAATTCATAGGCACGCTGCTCGAAGGCATCGTGGCCGTGGGCCTGGACGGCCGGTTGTTGGGCGCCAACCGCAGCGCGCTGGAGCAACTGGGCCTGAGCGGCATGGCGCTGCGCAACCAGACGCTGCCGGCGCTGTTCGGCGTGGGCATCTCGGCCCTGGCCGAGCAGGTGCGTGCCGCGCTGGCGCTGCCCATGACGCTCAGGCTGCGCGACGGGCGGCCTTTGCACGTCAGCGTGCGCATGGACTGGGCCACGCTGGCCGCGCTCACGCGCCCCGAGGCGCCGGCGGCCGCGGCGGGGGGCGAAACCGGCGCCGCCGCGCTGCCCTGGACGCCCGCGGGCCTGTGCGCGCTGCAGACCGGCGACGTGCAGATCGAGGCCGTGGTGCAGAAGGTGCGCCGCGTCGTCAACCGCGACATCCCACTGCTCATCCTGGGCGAGACGGGCACCGGCAAGGAGCTGCTCGCGCGCGCGGTGCACCTGGAGTCCCGCCGCGCCGCCCAGGCCTTCGTGGCCGTCAACTGCGCGAGCATCCCCGAGGCGCTGATCGAGGCCGAGCTCTTCGGCTACGAGGAGGGCGCCTTCACCGGCGCGCGGCGCAAGGGCGCCAGCGGGCGCATCGCGCAGGCCCACGGCGGCACGCTGTTCCTGGACGAGATCGGCGACATGCCGCTGCCGCTGCAGGCGCGGCTGCTGCGCGTGCTGCAGGAGCGCCGCGTCATGCCCTTGGGCGGCGGCAAGGCCCTGGAGGTGGACATCGCCGTCATCGGCGCCACGCACCGCAACCTGCGCGAGATGATCCAGCGCGGCGAGTTCCGCGAAGACCTGTACTACCGCCTGAACGGCCTGGTGCTGCGGCTGCCGCCGCTGCGCGAGCGCAGCGACCTGGCGCTGGTGGCGCAGCGCATCCTGGCCCACGAGTGCCCGCGCGGCGCGCCGCGCATCAGTGCCGAGGTCATGTCGCTGTTCGAGCGCTGCCACTGGCCGGGCAACGTCCGCCAGCTCGCCAACGTGCTGCGCGCCGCCGCCGTCATGGCCGCCGGCGAGCCGCAGATCACCCGCGAGCACCTGGCCGACGATTTCCTGGACGAGTTTCAAGCGCAGCCGGCCAGGCCGGCGCCGCTGCCTGGGGCGTCGGCAACGCCGTTTGCACTGGCCGACGCTTCCACGGCGGCCTCGGCGCCAGAGGCTGGCGGCGCGCTGCTGCGGCCTGCGCTGTCCGCGCCCGCCGCGTGCGACCATGCCGGCGGCTGCGAACCGTCCGCGCCCGCCGGGGCGATGACCATGCACGAGCAGGAAATACGGCTGATAGAAGCGGCGCTGGCCGCGGCCGGAGGCAACATCTCGGCCGCTTCCAAGCGGCTGGGCATCAGCCGCAACACCATTTACCGCAAGCTGCGTTGGAACACCCCGGCCAGCGGCATCCACTGACAGGGCCGGCGTCGCGGCGCGCCGGCCGGCCACCGCGACCCCGACCATGACTGCTCCCATCGACGAGGAAATCACCTTCCGCAAGCTGGCCGTGCTGCTGGCCTTCATGGAGACGGGCAACCTCTCCCGCGCCGCCGAGCGGCTGGACACCAGCGCCGTGAGCGTGCACCGCGCGCTGCACTCGCTGGAAGCCGGGCTGCGCTGCACGCTGTTCCGCCACGAGGGCCGCAACCTGCTGCCCACGCCCGCGGCCCAAGTGCTGGCCGACGCGGCGCAGCAAGTTTTAAAAGGCATGGCCGAGGGCATACGCGCCACGCGCGAGGCCGCCGGCTACGGGGCCGACCGCATCCGCCTGGGCTCGCTCTTCTCTTTGACCAGCCGCACCGTGCCCACGCTGGTGGTGGGCCTCAAGCAGCGCAAGCCGGCGCTGCAGACCGAGCTGGTGCTGGGCTCCAACGCCGACCTGCTTCAGAAGCTGCGCGACGGCGCCATAGACGCCGCCTTCATGGGCCTGCCCGCCAGCGCGCCGGACCTGGAGGTGGAGCCGCTGTTCGAGGACGTGCTGTGCTTCGCCGCCCCCTCCACCTCGCCCTACGCACGCATGGCCGAAGTGGACCTGGGCGCCTGCGCCGAGGAGCGCTTCGTGAGCCTCAGCGAGGGCTTCATCACCTCCTCCGGCTTCGTGGAGGCCTTTCGTGCCGCCGGCTTCCAGCCCAACGTGGTGATGCAGACCGGCGATATCTTCTCCCTCATGAACCTGGTGCACGGCGGCGTGGGCTACACGCTGCTGCCCTCGCGCGTGCGCCGCGCGCTGCCCGCGGGCGTGGAGTTGATACCGCTGACCGAGCGCTACCGCCTGCGCCAGACCATCGCCATGCACTTCCTGCGCACGCGCGAGCGCGATCCGAACCTGCTCACGCTGCTGGCGGTGTGCAGGTCGGCCAAGGCGCAATTGGTCTGATTTCGGGGCCCAGCGGCCCACCGATTCACCACCGTTACGCCAACCGTAAAGATTCGACGCACAGCGTCATTGATGTCCCTGCTCGGGCTTCCTAACTTGTCTTCACAACAACCTGGCGGCCACGGCCGCCAATGACGGAGACAAAACCATGGCCCATCGTCCGGGCGCGCGCGCCCATCGCGGCAGCGCCTCCCATGCCCTTTCCCAGGCGTCCCGCCGCCGCCAGGTGCTCGCCCTGGGCGCCCTGGCGCTGACCGGCGCCGGGCTCTCAGTCCTTTCCGGCCCAACGCAGGCCCAGGCCTGGCCGACGAAACCGGTGACGGTCATCGTGCCCTTCCCGGCCGGGGGCGGCACCGATTCCTTCGCCCGCCCGCTGTTCGCGGCGCTGTCCAGGCAGCTTGGGCAGCAGGTCATCATCGACAACAAGGGCGGCGCCGGCGGCAACGTGGGCGCGACGCTGGCGGCCAAGGCCGCGCCGGACGGCTACACGTGGTTCATGGGCGGCGTGCACCACGCCATCGCCCCGGCCATCTACCCCAAGCTGGACTACAGCCTGGAGCGCGACTTCGTTCCCGTCGCGCTGCTGGCCAGCGTGCCGCAGGTCATCATCGTCAACGCCAAGCGCGTGCCCGCCAACACGCTGCAGGAGTTCCTGGCCTACGTGAAGGCCAACCCCGGCAAGGTGAACTTCGGCTCGGCCGGCAACGGCACCTCGCACCACCTGGCCGGCGAGCTGTTCAAGCTGCAGACCGGCGCGCAGCTCGTCCACGTGCCCTACCGCGGCGCCGGCCCCGCGCTGCAGGACGTGATGGCCGGGCAGATCGACATGATGTTCGACGGCCTGGGCTCCTCCGCCTCGCACATCAAGGGCGGCCGCGTGAAGGCCGTGGCCGTGGCCGGCGACAAGCGCGCCCCCGGCTTCCCGGAAATCCCCACCGCCGCCGAGAGCGGCGTTCCCACCTACCAGGTCGCCACCTGGTACGGCCTGTGGGCACCCAAGGGCACGCCGCAAGCCGCCATAGACCGCATGACCGCCGACCTCGCCAAGGTGTTCGCCACCAAGGAGATGAAGGAGAGCTGGAACGGCCTGGGCGCCGACACGCCCACGCTCACCGGCAAGGCTTTCCACGACTTCGTGCAGGCGGAAACGAAACGCTGGGGCGAGGTGGTCAAGGCTGCCAACGTCAAGCTGGATTGATACGCCCGCGTCGCTACCGTTTCGCCGGGAGTGAACGTCCAGCCTTCTGAAAACTCCCCGGCGCGCCGCGGCCGGCGGGCCGGCCGTGCGGCTTTTCCCTTTAACGCCCTCGGCAGCGCGGCTGCCGAGGGCGTTTTGCTTGTCACTGGCCTGGCCCGCCTGGGACTGGGCCGGCCTGCTGATGTTTACGGCCGTCGTAACGATCCGACGGCCAGCTTCATTGTTCCAACGCCCTCTGGCTTCTACCTTTGCACCCAGAAATCAATACGGCTGAAGCCGAACTTCTGGAGACAAGGCATGAACCCTCATTGGCTTTCGATAGCGCCGCTGGGCGCGATGTTTGTGGTGGCCACCGCGCTGCCCATCAACATGGGCGTGCTCGCCTTCGTGGGCGCCTTCCTGGTCGGCACGCTGGTGGCGGGCATGCCGGCCAAGGCCATCCTGGGCGGCTTCCCGGCCGACCTGTTCCTCACGCTGGCCGGCATCACCTACCTGTTCGCGCTGGCGCAGAACAACGGGACGATCGACTGGCTGGTGGGCCTGGCGGTGCGCGCGGTGCGCGGGCGCATCGCGGCCATTCCCTGGATCATGTTCCTCATCGCCGCGGGCCTCACCGCGGTGGGCGCCGTGAGCCCGGCGGCCGTGGCCATCATCGCGCCCATCGCGCTGGGCTTCGCGGCGCGCCACGGCATCAATCCGCTGATGATGGGCCTGCTGGTCATTCACGGCGCGCAGGCCGGCGGCTTCTCGCCCATCAGCATCTACGGCGGCATCACCAACAAGATCGTCGCCAAGGCCGGGCTGCCGCTGAGCGAGATGGCCACCATGCTGGCGAGCTTCGGCATCAACTTCGCCGTCGCCGTGGGCCTGTTCGTCTGCATGGGCGGCCTGAAGCTGATGCAGAAGAAGCCCTCCGGCTTCGGCAACTCGCTGCTGGACGACATCCCCCACACCACCCACGCCCAATCCGGCGCGCAGGTGTTCGGCGACGCCGAGGCCGAGGCCGTCGGCGAGGCCCGCCGCACCGCGCAGGGCCAGTCCACGCTCATCCAGGACGACGGCCGCCCGCAGGGCCAGGGCGGCCGCATCTACCAGGTCATCACGGCCCTGGGCCTGCTGGCGCTGGCCGTGCTCACGCTGGTCTACAAGCTCGACATCGGCTTCGTCTCCATCAGCATCGGCCTGCTGCTGAGCCTGCTGCAGCCCAACCTGCAAAAGGCGGCGCTGGGCCAGGTGTCCTGGCCGGAAATCATGCTCATCGTGGGCGTGAGCACCTACGTGGCCGTGATGGAGAAGATGGGCACCATCGCCTGGGTGGGCGACAGCGTGGCCGCCTTCAGCTCGCCGCTCACGGCCGCGCTGCTGCTGTGCGTGGTGGGCGCCATCGTCTCCGCCTTCGCCTCCTCCACCGCGGTGCTGGGCTCGCTCATCCCGCTGGCCGTGCCCTTCCTGCAGGGCGACGCCGGCGTGGGCGCCATCGGCTTCATCGCCGCCATGGCCGTGTCTTCCACCATCGTGGACGTCAGTCCCTTCTCCACCAACGGCGCGCTCGTCCTGGCCAACGCCAAGGGCGTCAACCGCGAGCGCTTCTTCCGCCAGCTCCTCATCTACGGCGGCGCCGTCACGCTCATCGCCCCCGTGGTGGTGTGGCTGCTCTTCGTCGTCCTGTGACGCGAGCGCGGCGCCGGCTTCCCCTTCAACGCTTCATTCACCCCTGCACACCATGACCACAAGGAACTGGACCACGCGGGCCGACAACCGCGCCGCGCGCCTGGCGCGCGCCGCGCAGGCCCTGGGCTCCCAACTGCGCGGCAAGGTGGCGGATGCCGCCGCCATCACCGAGCTGCTCGAAGCCGTCATCGAGCCCAAGGACCGCGTCTGCCTCGAAGGCAACAACCAGAAGCAGGCCGACTTCCTGGCCCAGGCCCTGGTGCAGCTCGATCCGCAGCGCGTGCACGGCCTGCACATGGTGCAGTCGGTGCTGGCGCTGCCCGAGCACCTGGACGTTTTTGACAACGGCATCGCCGCACGGCTGGATTTCAGTTTTTCAGGCCCCCAAGGGGCGCGCCTGGCCAAGTTGGTGTCCGAAGGCCGCATCGAGATCGGTGCCATCCACACCTATTTGGAGCTGTTCTCGCGCTACTTCGTGGACCTCACGCCGCAGGTGGCGCTGGTGGCGGCGCAGGCGGCCGACGCGCAGGGCAACCTCTACACGGGCCCCAACACCGAGGACACGCCCGCCATCGTCGAGGCCACGGCCTTCTCCGGCGGCATCGTCATCGCGCAGGTCAATGAGCTGGTCGACGGCGCCACCACCACGCTGCCGCGCGTGGACATCCCGGCCGACTGGGTGAGCTTCGTGGTGAAGGCGCCGCGGCCCAATTTCATCGAACCCCTCTTCACCCGCGACCCGGCGCAGATCAGCGAAATCCAGGTGCTCATGGCCATGATGGCCATCAAGGGCATCTACGCCGAGTACGGCGTGCAGCGCCTGAACCACGGCATCGGCTTCGACACGGCGGCCATCGAGCTGCTGCTGCCCACCTACGCCGAGTCGCTGGGCCTCAAGGGCAAGATCTGCAAGCACTGGGCGCTCAACCCGCACCCGGCGCTCATCCCGGCCATCGAGGCCGGCTGGGTGCAGTCCATCCACTCCTTCGGCTCCGAGCTGGGCATGGAGGACTACATCCGCGCCCGCTCCGACGTCTTCTTCACTGGCCCGGACGGTTCCCTGCGCAGCAACCGCGCCTTCAGCCAGGCCGCGGGCCACTACGCCTGCGACCTCTTCATCGGCTCCACGCTGCAGATGGACCTGGACGGCAACAGCTCCACCGCCACGCTGGGACGCATCGCCGGCTTCGGCGGCGCGCCCAACATGGGGGCGGACGCGCGCGGGCGCCGCCACGTCAGCCCGGCGTGGCTGCGCGCCGGGCGCGAGGCCCGCGCCGGCCGCGGCGGCGCCGCCGGCACGCCGCGCGGCCAGAAGCTGGTGGTGCAGATGGTGGAGACCTTCCGCGAGCACATGCAGCCGGCCTTCGTGGACAGGCTGGACGCCTGGCAGCTCGCCGAGCAGTCCGGCATGGAGCTGCCGCCCATCATGATTTACGGCGAGGACGTCACCCACATCCTCACCGAGGAGGGCATCGCCAACCTGCTGCTGTGCCGCAGCGACGAGGAGCGCGAGCAGGCCATCCGCGGCGTGGCCGGCTACACGGCCGTGGGCCGCGGGCGTGACAAGCGCATGGTGGAAAACCTGCGCGACCGCGGCGTGATTCGCCGCCCTGGGGATCTCGGCATAGACCCCCGCGACGCGACGCGCAACTTGCTGGCGGCGCGCTCCATGCGCGACCTCGTGCGCGCCTCCGGCGGCCTCTACCAGCCGCCCAAGCGCTTCCGCAACTGGTAAAGGACGACTCCCCATGAGCAGCCACGCAGGCATCGAAACCCTAGATTTCCACTTCCAAGGCTTCCGCCCGGCCGGCGCGTTCGCGCCCGTGCTGGTCGGCGTGGTGGGCTCCGGCAACCTGGAGGTGATGCTGGAACCCGCCGCCGGCAACCAGTGCAGCGTGCACGTCGAGACCTCGGCGCGCGGCTTCGGCAGCACCTGGCAGGCCGTGCTGGAAGATTTCCACCAGCGCCACCCGCTGGCCGGGGTGCGCCTCTCCATCAACGACATGGGCGCCACGCCCGCGGTCGTCGGCCTGCGCCTGGACCAGGCCGTGGCCGAGCTGCCGCTGCAAGGAAACCAGCCATGACCGCCATGACCACCCCCATCAGCTGGGCCGAATGTTCCGCGCGCGAGCGCCTGGCGCGCCTGCTCGATGCCGGCTCCTTCCACGAATGGCTGCCCCCGGCCGAGCGCGTGAGCAGCCCGCACCTGGCGCAGTTGGGCGTGCCCTCGGCCTTTGACGACGGCGTGGCCGTGGGCCGCGCCACCTTGGGCGGGCGCCCCGTGTTCGTCGCCGCGCAGGAAGGCGCCTTCATGGGCGGCGGCGTGGGCGAGGTGCACGGCGCCAAGCTCGTTGGGCTGCTGCGGCGCGCGTTGCGCGACCGGCCGGACGCCGTGCTGCTGCTGGCCGACTCCGGCGGCGTGCGGCTGCACGAGGCCAACGCGGGGCTGATCGCCGTCTCCGAGGTCATGCGCGCCGTGCTGGACGTGCGCGCCGCCGGCATTCCCGTGATCACGCTCATCGGCAGCGCCAACGGCTGCTTCGGCGGCATGGGCATCGTGGCGCGCTGCACCGACTTCATCGTGATGAGCGACGTGGGCCGCCTGGCCATGTCCGGCCCCGAGGTGATCGAAGCCTCCCACGGCGTGGAGGAGTTCGACGCCCGCGACCGCGCCCTGGTGTGGCGCACCACGGGCGGCAAGCACCGCTGGCTCAGCGGCGACTGCGACGTGCTGGTCGAGGACGACGTGCACGCATTCCGCGCCGCCGCCATCGCCGCGCTGGATGAGCGCCGCCCGGTGACGCTGGAATCGCTGCGGGCCGAGCATCTCCAACTGGCGCGGCGGCTGGAGCTGCTGCCCGCGGGCCTGGACGGCGACGAGGAGGCCGTCACGCTGTGGCGCAGCCTGGGGGTGCAGCAGGCCGAGCGCGTGCCGGCCCTGGACGTGGACGACGTGCTCGCGCTGCGCGCGGCCTGACGAGAGGAGTCTTTTCACATGGACTGGAACACCCTGGCCACGCGCCTCTTCGGCGAGCAGCACGGCATCACCGCCGACGGCGACTTCCTGCACGGCACGGCCACCTTCGACGGCGCACCCGTCACCGTGGTGGGCACGACGGGCCACGCGCCCATAGGCGTGAAGCTGGCGCTGGCCCAGGCGCGCGTGGTGATGGACACGTTGGTGAACCACCCGGGCCGCGCCATCCTGCTGCTCATAGACACGCAGGGCCAGCAGCTGCGCCGCCGCGACGAGCTGCTGGGCATCAACCGCGCGATGGCGCATCTGGGCATGTGCGTGGACCTGGCCCGCCGCCGCGGCCACCGCGTCATCGGCCTGGTCTACGACCAGGCCCTGTCCGGCGGCTTCATCACCTCCGGCCTGATCGCCGACGCCTGCTACGCGCTGCCGGAAGCGGAGATCCGCGTCATGCGCATCCCGGCCATGGCGCGCATCACGAAGCTGGCGCCGGAGATGCTGGAGGCGCTGTCGATGACCAACCCTGTGTTCGCCCCCGGCGTGCAGAACTACGTGGCCATGGGCGGCGTGCGCGGGCTGTGGCGCGGCGACCTGGCGCAGGGTCTGCGCGACGCCCTGGCCCACACGCCCACCGAGGACACGCGCGCCGTGGACGGCGCCGAGCGGGGCGGGCGGCGGCTGGCGGCCTCGGTGGTGCAGCGGGTGCTGGACGCGGCTTGAGCGCGGGCAGACGGGAGGGAAGGTGGGCTCCAGGCAAGGCGCTGGTCATGCGGCGACCGTCACGGTGCGGGCCCCCATGAACCCGGTGTTAGACGGTCTAACACCTGCCGCCGTCTGGCGGCCGGTCCGCAGCGCTTTGCGAGCCGTCATCCCAGCAAGGGCGTGCTGCGCTGCGGCGGGAAGACTGAAGGCGGTGCTTGCATCCCGTCAGTCAGGGCGCTTCGCTCATTACTTCGTCATTCGCGCCTGCGCGTACTGCTGTCTGGGAAAAGCGGGCTTTTGTTGGCAGCCCGTGAGCCAAGGCGCTTCATCTCCCACTTCGTCATTCCCGCGAAGGCGGGAATCCAGGCGGCCCCACGCCAGAGCGAAGGGGCAGCGCAGGAACAGCGCGGTTTGGGTCCTTGTGACGCCGGCCCATGCGCTGGCGGCCAGCTTGGGGGCCGCCTGGATTCCCGCCTGCGCGGGAATGACGACTCGGGGGGCGCTGCGGGCCGGTCTCCGGCTGGCGTTTGCCCACTTTCCCCGGACACCAATGCGCCTGCGCGGGAATGACGAGGTAGTGGGCCTGGCTGATCGTCCTGCGGCCAACAACACCCAACAGCCAATATGTCGCCGCCGCCCTCGCCACCGCTCCTAGGCCAAAACCTCCGCCTCCCATCTGCCCACTGAAAGGAGTTTCCCCATGCCCCCGCTGCGCCGCCATCAACTGGCCTACCTGAGCGCCCAAGGCTGGCAGGCGGCCCTGGAGCCGGCGCGCGACGCGCAGGCGCTGGACTGCCTGGGCCACTGGTGCGCCCACGGCCTGCCGCTGGTCGTCACCCGCCAGCCGCTGCCGCTGGCGCCGGAGCGCCCGCTCCTGCACCTGGGCCTGTCGGCCCCGCCCGCCTGGGGACGGCGGCTCTTGAGCCTGCGCGTGCCCGCCACGGCCATCGCCTGGTTCAGC
>NZ_JAXOJX010000063.1:0-37879 GCF_034427735.1 Azohydromonas lata | reverse complement strand
CCGGCAGGCCGCCGGTGCCCAGCCGCACCGCGTGCCGCCGCACCGTGAGCCGGAGGGGGGCCGTGGTGGCGACGCCGCCCCGGCGCAGGCCGGTGCCGCGCCGGACACGCTGCTGGCGAGCCTGCCGCCCACGCCGCTGGCGGCCTGCGTGTCGCAGGCGAAGTCGGCGCTGGAGCGCTGCATGCGCGAGCAGTGCGCCAAGGACGCCTGGCGCAGCCACGCGCTGTGCCGGCAGCCGCGGGAAGGCGTGGAGTAGGGAACTGGCCGCGCAACAACCGCCGCCAGGCGGCGGGCCAGGCCACCGCCGCACTGTCGCCGCAGGGCTGCCGTTTGCCGCTTTTCGCCCAGTCACCCCCTAAAACGCGGTGCGACAATCCCGCCATGGCTTCCAACAGCAGCACCACGCCCCGCGTCCTGATCCAGACCGAAGACTTCGACCTCGGCGCCGAGGTCCAGCGCCTGCGCGAGGGCGACCCCGGCGTGGGCGCGGTGGTCAGCTTCGTGGGCACGGTGCGCGAGGTCAGCGACGGCGCGGGCGTGAGCCTCATGGAGCTGGAGCACTACCCCGGCATGACCGAAAACTCCATAGAAGCCATGGTCGATGAAGCCTTCAGGCGCTTCGACATCCGCGCCGCGCGCGTCATCCACCGCGTGGGCGCGCTTCAACCGCTGGACCAGATCGTGTTCGTGGCCGTCACGTCCGCCCACCGCGGCCAGGCCTTCCAGGCCTGCGAGTTCCTCATGGACTACCTCAAGACCCAGGCCCCGTTCTGGAAGAAGGAGCACACGCCCGCGGGCGCGCGCTGGGTCGATGCCCGCGTCAGCGACGACCAGGCGCTCGCGCGCTGGGGCATCAGCGCCGGCAACGCCGCGGCGGCCTGAGGCGGGGCCGGCGCACCGATGGTCTTCCCCGCGATCTCCCTGGCCCAGGTGCTGGCCGTCGCAGTCGGCGCGGCCGCGGGCGCGGTGGCGCGCTGGCTCACGTCGCTCTGGCTCAACAACGCCTGGTCCGGCTTCGCGCTGGGCACGCTGGCGGTGAACTGCTTGGGCGGGCTGCTCATAGGCGTGTCGCTGGCCGTGTTCGCCCGCGCGCCCAACGAGATGGCGCGGCTGCTGCTGGTCACCGGCTTCCTGGGCGGCTTCACCACGTTTTCCGCCTTCTCGGCCGAGTCGCTGTCGCTGCTACTGGCCGGGCGGCTGGGCATGGCCGCCTTGCATTCCTTCGCCCATGTGATGGGCGCGCTGGCCTGCACGGCCCTGGGCCACACGCTGGCGCGCTGGATGGTGAAGGCCTGAGATCCATGACTGCATCCGCCAACTCCTCCACGACCCCGGTGGCCGACGCCGCCGCGGCGCCCGCTGTCCCGTCCGTGCCGGCAGCCGCCACCGCTGCCGCCGAGCTGCCCGGCACGCCGCTGGCGGTTGAAATCGCCGGCGCCGTGGACATCACGCCGCAGGCGCTGCGCGGCGCGCTTGGGCGCTTCGCCACGGGCGTGGCCATCATCACCTGCGTCGATCCGGCCAACGGCGAGCGCGTGGGCCTCACCGCCAACTCCTTCAGCGCGCTGTCGCTGGAGCCGCCGCTGGTGCTGTGGTCGCTGCGCCAGGCCAGCGCCAGCCTCGCGGCCTTCCAGCACAGCGCCCACTTCGCCATCAACGTGCTGGCCGAGGCGCAGATCGACCTCTCGCGCCGCTTCTCCAGCGGCAAGGAGCCGGACAAGTTCGGCGCCGGCCAGTGGAGCGACGGCCTGGGCGGCGCGCCGGTGCTGGGCGGCAGCACGGCGGTGTTCGAGTGCGAGCGCGTGTCGGCCCAGGAGGCGGGCGACCATGTGCTCTTCGTCGGCCGCGTGCTGCGGCTGGCTGACGCGGTGCTGCCGCCGCTGCTGTTCCACGGCGGGCGCTACCACCTGTTGGGCGAGATTCTTTGATGCGGCGCCTCCTGCAGCAGGCGCGGCGTGGAGGAGGTCGAAGATGGATACATCACGCAGCGCGGCTGATGACGCGCACATCGCGGGCGATGCCTCGCGCCTGACCCCGGCGCAGCGCGCCTGGGTGGCGCAGGCGGCCGAGCTGGGCCCGCGCTTCGCGGCCCGCGCGCCCGCGCACGACGCGCAGGCCAGCTTCCCGCGCGAGAACTTCCGCGACTTGCATGCGGCCGGGCTGCTCTCGCTGGCCGTGGACCCGCGCCACGGCGGCGCTGGGGCCGACCTGCTGGGTTGCGGCCTGGTCGCGGCCGAGCTAGGCCGCTGGTGCGGCGCCACGGCGCTGTGCTTCAGCTTGCACGTGAGCAACACGCTCTGGAGCGGGCTGGTGGGGGACTCCCTGTCCATGACCGGCGCCCAGCGCGCCGTGCACGAGGCGGCGCGCGCGCGGCACGAGTCGGCCATCGCCCGCGAGGGCCAGGTGTGGGCGCAGACCATTTCCGAAGGCGGCGCGGCCGACGCCGGCAAGGCGCCGTGGTCCACCGTGGCGCGGCGCGTGGAGGGCGGCTACGTGGTCAGCGGCCGCAAGGTGTTCGCCTCCATGGCCGGCGAGGCCGACGTGCACGGCCTGCTGTGCACGCTGCAGCGTCCGGCCGCGACGCAGGCCGATGCGCTCTTCCTGGCCGTGCCCAGCGACGCGCCGGGCTTGCGCGTGAGCGGCGAGTGGAACCCGCTGGGCATGCGCGGCACTGTCAGCCGCACGCTGGAGTTCCACGACGTGTTCGTCCCGGATGGCGACCGGGTGCTGCCCGAGGGCCTGTACTGCCAGGCCGCCGCCCGCTGGCCGGCGATGTTTTTGATGACCAGCCCGCCGTATCTCGGCCTGGCGCAGGCCGCGCACGACTTCACCGTGCGCTACCTGTGCGGCGAGGTGCCGGGGCTGCCGCCGGTGCAGCGGCGCATGTACCCCACCAAGCAGTTCGCCGTGGCGCAGATGCGGCTGAAGCTGGAGCAGATGCGCGCGCTGCTGCTGGCGTGCCTGGCCGAAGCCGGGCCGGACCCCGACCGCCACGCCCGGCTGCGCCTGCTCGCGGCGCAGCACACGGTGGTGGAGCAGTCGGCCGAGATCTGCCAGCTCGCGCTGCGCACCTGCGGCGGCCAGGCGCTCACCAAGAACCTGCCGCTGGAGCGGCTGCTGCGCGACGCGCGCTGCGGGGCCGTGATGCTGCCGTGGACGGCCGAGCTCTGCCTGGACCAGCTCGGCCGCGACAGCCTGTACTGGGCCGGCGAGGACGAGGAAGCGATAGACGGCTGAAGCCGGCAGGAAGGCCCCGGACGGCACGCGCCGTGCCGCTGGTTCCATCGCAAACCGCGCTGCGTGAAACCCTGGCGCCGGCCTTGAAATCGCTCCACGCCGCCCAACCTCGTTGCGCAACGGAGGATTCATTCCATGCGAATCGACAAGCTCACCACCGCTTTCCAGCAAGCCCTGGCCGAGGCGCAGAGCCTGGCCGTCACCCAGGACAACCCCTACATCGAGCCCGCCCACCTGCTGGCGGCGATGCTGGCGCAGCCGGATGGCCCCAAGGCGCTGCTGGACCGCGCCGGTGCCAACACGGCCGGGCTCAAGACCGCCATGGACACCGCCATGCGCAACCTGCCGCAGGTGCAGGGCGGCGGCGGCCAGGTGCAGCCCGGGCGCGACCTCGTCTCGCTGCTGCAGTCCGCGGAGAAGGAAGCCAGCAAGCGCGGCGACCAGTTCATCGCCAGCGAAATGTTCCTGCTGGCGCTCTCGGACTCCAAGACGGACCTGGGCGCCATCGTTCGCGGCCATGGCCTCACGCGCAAGTCGCTGGAGGCCGCGATCGACGCCGTGCGCGGCGGCGCCAAGGTGGACTCCGCCGAGGCCGAAGGCCAGCGCGAGGCGCTCAAGAAATACACGCTGGACCTCACCGACCGCGCCCGCCAGGGCAAGCTCGACCCGGTGATCGGCCGCGATGACGAGATCCGCCGCGCCATCCAAGTGCTGCAGCGCCGCAGCAAGAACAACCCCGTGCTCATCGGCGAGCCCGGCGTGGGCAAGACGGCCATTGTGGAAGGGCTGGCGCAGCGCATCGTCAGCGGCGAGGTGCCGGACTCCCTGCGCGACAAGCGCGTGCTGGTGCTGGACATGGCCGGGCTGCTGGCCGGCGCCAAGTACCGCGGCGAGTTCGAGGAGCGCCTGAAGGCCGTGCTCAAGGAAGTCGCCGCCGACGAGGGCCGCATCATCCTGTTCATCGACGAGCTGCACACCATGGTGGGCGCGGGCAAGGCCGAGGGCGCCATCGACGCCGGCAACATGCTCAAGCCGGCGCTGGCCCGCGGCGAGCTGCATTGCATAGGCGCCACCACGCTGGACGAGTACCGCAAGTACATCGAGAAGGACGCCGCCCTGGAGCGCCGCTTCCAGAAGGTGCTGGTGGAGGAACCGTCGGTGGAGGCGACGATCGCCATCCTGCGCGGCCTGCAGGAGAAGTACGAGGTGCACCACGGCGTGGAGATCACCGACCCGGCCATCGTCGCCGCGGCCGAGCTCTCGCACCGCTACATCACCGACCGCTTCCTGCCGGACAAGGCCATCGACCTCATCGACGAGGCCGCGGCCAAGATCAAGATCGAGATCGACTCCAAGCCCGAGGCCATGGACCGGCTGGACCGCCGCCTCATCCAGCTCAAGATCGAGCGCGAGGCCGTCAAGAAGGAAAAGGACGAGGCCTCGCAGCGCCGCCTGGGCCTGATCGAGGACGAGATTTCCCGCCTGGAGCGCGAGTACGCCGACCTCGAAGAGCTGTGGAAGGCCGAGAAGGCCACCGCCCAGGGCTCGGCGCAGGTCAAGGAGGAGATCGACAAGATCCGCTTCCAGATCGAGGAGCTCAAGCGCAAGGGCGACTTCAACAAGGTGGCCGAGCTGCAGTACGGCAAGCTGCCGGAGCTGGAAAAGCGCTTGTCGGACGCGCAGGCCAAGGAGGCCGGCAAGGCCGCCGGCTCCGGCCCCAAGCTGCTGCGCACCATGGTGGGCGCCGAGGAGATCGCGGACGTGGTGGCCCGCGCCACGGGCATCCCCGTCTCCAAGCTCATGCAGGGCGAGCGCGACAAGCTGCTGCAAATGGAAGACAAGCTGCACGAGCGCGTGGTGGGCCAGGACGAGGCCATCCGCGCCGTGGCGGACGCCATCCGCCGCTCGCGCGCGGGCCTCTCGGACCCCAACCGGCCGCTGGGCAGTTTTCTCTTCCTGGGCCCCACCGGCGTGGGCAAGACCGAGCTGTGCAAGGCGCTGGCCACCTTCCTATTCGACAGCGCCGACCACATGGTGCGCATCGACATGAGCGAGTTCATGGAGAAGCACTCCGTGAGCCGCCTCATCGGCGCGCCGCCGGGCTACGTGGGCTATGACGAGGGCGGCTACCTCACGGAGGCCGTGCGCCGCAAGCCGTACTCCGTGATCCTGCTGGACGAGGTGGAGAAGGCGCACCCGGACGTGTTCAACGTGCTGCTGCAGGTGCTCGACGATGGCCGCCTCACCGACGGCCAGGGCCGCACCGTGGACTTCAAGAACGCCGTGATCGTGATGACCAGCAATCTGGGCTCGCACCTGATCATGCAGATGGCGGGGCAGGACCCGGCGTTGATCCGCGAGGCGGTGTGGGCGGAGGTGAAGACGCACTTCCGGCCGGAGTTCCTCAACCGTATCGACGAGACGGTGGTGTTCCACGCGCTGGACCAGAAGCACATCGAGTCGATTGCGAAGATCCAGCTCAAGGCGCTGGAGCAGCGGCTGGAGCGGATGGACATGCGGCTGGATGTTTCGCCCGCAGCGCTGGGCGAGGTGGCCAAGGCGGGGTTCGATCCGGTGTTCGGCGCGCGGCCGCTCAAGCGCGCCATCCAGAGCCGCATCGAGAACCCGGTGGCCAAGCTCATCCTGGAAGGCCGCTTCGGCCCCAAGGACGTGATCCCGGTGGACGTGAACGAGGCGGGCGAGTTCAGCTTTGGGCGCACGGTGCACTGAGGCAGCGCGCCGACGCCGACAGGGAAGGGCCGGGCAACCGGCCCTTTTTCTTGCGCGGCGCTTGGCCGTCGCCTCTCCACGAAGCATTTGCTGTGGGTTGTGCTGACGGCCACCCCCGGGGCGCTTCGTAGAATCGACCCTCTTTGCAACACCCGCAGTGCGTGATGAACACCTCTTTCGATGCCCCGTCCGCTCCCGTCGTCATCGTGGGCGCCGGCCTGGCCGGGCTGGCGGTGGCGCTGCACCTGGCGCAAACGCGCCCGGTAGTGGTGCTGGCCAAGCGCGACATCCATGAAGCCGCCACCGCGTGGGCGCAGGGCGGCATCGTCGGCGTGCTGGGCAAGGACGACAGCATCGAGAGCCACGTGCACGACACCCAGGAAGCCGGCGCCGGCCTGGTGGACGAGCACACCGCCCGCTTCATCGCCGAGAACAGCGCCCGCGCCGTCGAATGGCTGGTCCAGCAGGGCGTGCCCTTCTCGCCGGACCCCGAAGGCCCGCTGGGCCTGCACCTCACGCGCGAAGGCGGCCACGCCGTGCGCCGCATCGCCCACGCGGCCGACGCCACGGGACAGGCCATACACGACGCGCTGCTGGCCCAGATCCGCAAGCATCCCAACATCACCGTGCGCGAGCGCTGGATGGCGCTGGACCTCATCACCTCGCGCCACCTCAAGCGCGACGAGCCCGCCCGCTGCTACGGCATCTATGCCCTGGACATCGACACGCAGCGCGTGGAGACGCTGCAGGCCTCCGCCGTGGTGCTGGCCACCGGCGGCGTGGGCAAGGTCTATCGCTACACCAGCAACCCCGAGACGGCCACGGGCGACGGCATCGCCATGGCCTGGCGCGCGGGCTGCCGCGTGGGGAACATGGAGTTCATCCAGTTCCACCCGACCTGCCTGTACCACCCGCAGGACCGCACCTTCCTCATCACCGAGGCGCTGCGCGGGGAGGGCGGACACCTGAAGCTGCCCGACGGCACCCGCTTCATGGCGGCGCACGACCCGCGGCTGGAGCTGGCGCCGCGCGACGTGGTGGCCCGCGCCATCGACTTCGAGATGAAGAAGCACGGCCTGGACCACGTCTGGCTGGACGCCACGCACCTGGGCGAGAGCTTCCTCAAGGAGCACTTCCCGACCATCTACGCCCGGCTGCTGAGCCTGGGCATAGACATCACCCGGCAGCCCATCCCCGTGGTGCCCGCCGCGCACTACACCTGCGGCGGCGTGGTCACGGACCTGGACGGCCGCACCGACATGCCCGGCCTCTTCGCCGTGGGCGAGACCACCTACACCGGCCTGCACGGCGCCAACCGCCTGGCCAGCAACTCGCTGCTGGAGTGCGTGGTGGTGGGCCGCACCTGCGCCGAGCGCATCGAGCAGGACGCGCCGGAAACCCTGCCCGCGCTGCCCGCCTGGGACGAAAGCCAGGTGGAAAACGCCGATGAGCAGGTCGTCATCAGCCACAACTGGGATGAATTGCGCCTGGTGATGTGGAATTACGTGGGCATCGTCCGGACCAATAAGCGCCTGGAGCGCGCGCTGCACCGCATCCATTTGCTGCGCAGCGAAATCGACGAGTATTACGCCCATTTCCGCGTCACGCGCGACCTGCTCGAATTGCGCAACCTCGTGGAATGTGCCGAATTGATTGTGCGCTCGGCCCTCAAGCGCCACGAATCTCGCGGCCTGCATTTCTCGCGGGATTATCCTTATACCCTGCCGGTCAGTTTCCCGACGGTGCTGATTGGCGATCACCGCCGCAAGTGATCCTTATCAATCAGGCGGCCGGCCCAGGCGCTAAGCTGGGCCGGTGATGCTGAAAACAGGCGGCAGGCCGCGGCCTGAAAGGGCCAGGAGATATTCATGAACATCATCATCGGTGGCGCGATGCGCACCGGCAAAACGCTGGTGGCGGATGCCTTGTCCCGCCGCACTGGTTTTCCCTATCTGGGTACGGACAGCCTCATTCTGGCGCTGCGCGACTGTTTCCCTGAAACGGCAGTGGCCCAAAAGGGCAAAAGCTTCGACGAGCTGTGCGAAGCTTTCATTCCCTTCCTGAACCGATACCTGCACCACGCCGGCATGGCTGGCCGCGGCAGCCACATCGTTGAAGGGCATTTCATCAGGCCCAAGGACGTGTCCCAATTGGCGGCCAATACTTCGGCGGTATTCTTTGGTTATCCCGAGGCCGATCCGCAGGAAAAGCTGCAGCAGCTCAAGGCTTATGCTGCCGCGTCCTCGCAGGAAGGCGGGGAAGTTGATGAGGACGAAAAGCTGCTCAAGCAGATCAACCGGTGGATAGACTTGAGCCGGGATTTGCGCGATCAGTGCAATCAGTTTGACATTCTGTTCGTGGATACCAGCCATCAAGACGTCTCGCATTGCAATTCCAATATGGAGCTCTTGTATCGGGCTTTGGGTCTCAATATCAAGGCTTGAAAAAGTCCTCAAGTTTTGTCCATAAACTGCCGATATTGCCTGATGTAGCTCACGCAGTCGGCAGTACACGATGGCCCGAATTTTTGCAGTTGGCGCTATGTGCATTCCAGCTTGTGCGCCCGGGCCTGGTGACGTTTCCAAAGGATGCCGTTCACAGCAGCCGCGCCGCGGACGTGAGCTTCGTGCTTTCGCCCAGCGGCAAACTGGTCAAGGTCAGGTTGCCTGCCAGGGTGCCTGAAGCGCCCGCAGCATCCGTGCACGGCCCAACGCATTGAGGAAACGTCCCGTGGAATTGCTGCTCATCATCGTGCTGGCCGGCCTGTGCTTCTGGCTGATGAAGCCGTTGCGCGATTGGTATGTCGTGGAGGTCAGCGCGCCGTCCGGCCACGGCGGCCTTCAATACGCCTTTAAAACACCCGACCAGGCGGAAACCGAGTTCGACCGCATGCGCCAGGAATTGAGAAATTCGGGTCGCAATGGGCAAATCTTCCTTTGGAAGGTGAAAGCGCGCAGCGGCATGCACGCCAGGAAAATTGATGGCGGCGGCAAAGAAGAGC
This sequence comes from Azohydromonas lata, assembly GCF_034427735.1. Classification (NCBI taxonomy): domain Bacteria; kingdom Pseudomonadati; phylum Pseudomonadota; class Betaproteobacteria; order Burkholderiales; family Sphaerotilaceae; genus Azohydromonas; species Azohydromonas lata. The sequence goes on along the minus strand of NZ_JAXOJX010000063.1, from coordinate 28,911 downwards.
AGTCCCGGCCGATTTTGTTGAAATTTGATGAAATTGCCTGAGGCGGCCAGTACCGGCTTCATGATTCAAGCGGAGCGAAATGGCGCTCCCCATTTCCTGTAAGCCCCCTGTCATTTGCATTGCCTAGTTTTGCCATACCAACGCACAACGTGGTTGCGTGGTTGAGCAGCAGCATGGCCTTGCCGTCGTCTTTCCCCGGTGCCATCGGCACAGTGGAGACGGTTTGCCGGCATATGAATTAATGAAATACAGGGAAGAATCTTGAAAAAATTGAAAACCATGGCGTCCATCGCGGCGCTGGTTTGCGTTTCCTCTACCTGGGCCCAGCGCACGCAATTGCCGGCGCTCAACGTGGACAAGAACGAAATCTCGGTGTCCGGTTTGTCGTCCGGTGCCTATATGGCGGTGCAAATGCATTTTGCCCATTCCGCCACGTTCAGGCGCGGTGCCGGCGTGGTGGCCGGCGGGCCGCTGTTCTGCGCGGAAGGGGACGTCAATAACGCGCTGGGCCGTTGCATGAGTGCCAGCGCGCCCATCCCGCTGGACCATCTGGTCAAGAACGCGCAAGCCTGGGCTGCTGCCGGCAAACTGGACCCGCTGGCCCATTTGCAATCCAGCCCGGTCTATATGTTCTCCGGCCAGCATGACAACACGGTCAAGCCGGCCGTCATGAAGGATCTGGAGAGTTTCTACAGGCATTTCGTGACGCGGGCCCCGCTGGTATTGAACAACGGGTCCCAGGCCGGCCACGCCATGGTGCTGGACGGGGAGGATGAATCCTGCCCCCTGAGCGTGCCGCCCTATATCGTCAAGTGCGGCATAGACCTGGCCGGCAACCTGCTCACGCATATTTACGGAAAACTGAATCCGCGCAACGACGGCCCGCTCACGGGCAGCGTGGTGGAATTCGACCAGAACGAAATCGGTGCCCAGCGCACGCGCGCCCACCTGGGCCATATGGCCGACTCCGGTTTTGCCTACGTGCCCGCGGATTGCGCCAATGGCGAATCGTGCAGGCTGCACGTGGTGTTCCATGGCTGTCACCAGAATGCATCGCAGATCGGCCCGCAATATGTGCTGGGCACGAACTACGTGCGCTGGGCGGACACGAACAACATGGTGGTGCTGTTCCCGCAAACGCGCATCACGGAATACAACGGCTGCTGGGACTGGTTCGGCTATACCGACAAGTCCAATTACGCCACCAAGGCCGGCTTGCAGGTGAATGCCGTCAAGACCATGGTGGACCATTTGATCAGCGGCAAGCCGCTGTCCACGCTGGCCGCGCCGGCCGGCGTCACGGCCAGCGTGCTGGGAAATACTCGCGTCCGCATTGCCTGGAGTGCCGTCCCCGGTGCGCGCAAATACGAGGTGTATCGCAACGGCGGCCTGGTCAAAACCACGCTGGCACCGAATTCGGATTTCACGGAGTCGGAGTTGGCCTTCGGCACCGGCTACACCTGGACGGTGCGCGCGCTGGATGCCCATAACCAGCCCAGCCGCCATTCCGCGGCGGCCGGTGCCACCACCAGCGGACAAAAGCCGCAGTGCTTCGTCGCCACCAATCCCGAGCATGTGAAGCAGGGCCGCGCAGTCATCATTCCGGCCGGCACGCTGCAATATGCCTACGCCATAGGCACGCGTCAGCTCATGGGCCTGGTCGATGAAAAGAGCATGACCTCGCTGCGCGAAATTCCCGGCCTCATCCCGGGCAAGTTCGAGACGGCACCCTGCTTCTGAAAACGGGGTTTGCAATTCAGCGCGGATTTTTGGGCTGAATCGTGAACCCGATCAGCCTCGCCACCACGGTAGCGAGGTACATCACCCCCGTCATCATTTCCACACTGGCAATGGCGCGTGCATGGGCGGATACTGCCACCACGGCGCCCATGCCGGTGCTGGACATGAGGGCGAAACTCAAGTGGTTCAATTCCGACCAGGTTTTGGCGACGGACGCCAGGTCGGCTGAAAACGCATGCGGCTGCAGCGCCTGCACCAGCACGAACAAATGCGTGAAGGCCCAAACGAAAAGTGTGAAGGTGGCGGCCGAGGCGAATAACTCGTCCACGGTCGTGCGCTGGTCGGCCATCATGTAGGCGATGAGGCTGCCGGCGGCATAAAAATAAAAGCCGGCTTCCAGCGCCGAGGACCAGGGCAACAAGAACGGCATGTCATGCGTGACCTGCAATACCAGCAGGACGATGACGGGCAGGGCTATCGTGACGCTGACCCACGTCAGCCCCGGCGTGCGCCGCACCATGCGCGTGGTGAGTATCAGCACCACGATGCCGAATATGTTGAAGACCGCGTGGCTGTAGCGCGCCTCCTCGATGAACGGGCCCAGCAGCACGCCCAATATCTGCACGATCAACAAAATCGCCGAAGGGTGGCGGCGGGTGCGGACGATGAAGCGTTTGATCAAGCCGGCTCCTCGCTCTTGGTTTTCTCTCGCCTTAGGGCGACAGGCCCCCGGCAAATGGCGGGCCGATAAAAAAACGCCCGGACCAGCCAAGCCGCCCGGGCGTCGATCAAGGAGAAGTGAAAACCGTCAGGCCGCGCCGATGTTCTTCACGAACCCCCGCTGCGGCTGCGCCAGCGCGTGCGGGTTCTTGGCCACGAAGTCCAGCATGCGTTCGATGCAGCCGGCGGCCTGGGTGCGTATGGGTTCCGGCACGGTGATTTCGCCCACGCCCTGTTCCAGGCAGTCGATCACACCCTGCAGCGCGTTCATCGCCATCCAGGGGCAGTGCGCGCAGCTCTTGCACGTGGCGCTGTTGCCGGCGGTGGGGGCCTCCAGCAGCGTCTTGCCCGGGGCCAACTGGCGCATGCGGTGCAGGATGCCGTTGTCGGTGGCGACGATGAAGGTCTGCTCCGGGCCTTCCACCACGGCTTTGAGGAGCTGCGAGGTCGAGCCCACCACGTCGGCCTGCGCCACCACGCTCTTGGGCGACTCGGGGTGCACCAGCACCAGGGCGTCGGGGTGCTGCTTCTTCAGCAGCTCCAGCTCTATGCCCTTGAATTCGTCGTGGACGATGCATTCGCCCGTCCACATCAGCATGTCGGCGCCGGTCTGCTCTTGGATGTAGCGGCCCAGGTGCCGGTCCGGCGCCCACAGGATCTTTTCGCCCTGGCTCTTGAGGTGCTCGACGATGGCCAGCGCGCAGGAGCTGGTGACCATCCAGTCGGCGCGGGCCTTCACGGCGGCGCTGGTGTTGGCGTAGACCACGACCTTGCGGTCGGGGTGCGCGTCGCAGAAGCGCGAGAAGTCGTCGGCCGGGCAGCCCAGGTCCAGCGAGCAGGTCGCGTCCAGGTCGGGCATGAGCACGCGCTTGTGCGGGGAGAGGATCTTGGCGCTCTCTCCCATGAAGCGAACGCCGGCCACCACCAGCGTCTGGCTCTCGTGGTCGCGGCCGAAGCGGGCCATCTCCAGCGAGTCGGCCACGAAGCCGCCGGTCTCCAGCGCCAGGTCCTGCAGGTCGCCGTCCACGTAGTAGTGCGCCACCAGCACGGCGTTGTGCTGCTTGAGCAGCGCCGCGGCGCGCGCCTTGCGCTCGTCACGCTGCGCCGGGGTCAGTGCCTCGGGCACCTTGGCCCAGGCATGGGCAACGCAGCTTTGGCCCGCGGCGTCCTGGCGGGTGTAGTCGAAAAGCACCTGGCTCATGGCTTGATCGGGGGAGGGGGCTGTCTGGGCAGCCTGGATGTTGGGGATTGAATTCGGGGCGCGATGGTAGCCCACGGATTGGGTCAGCACGGGCCGTGCCCATGCTGCCCACACCCGTCACCACTGTTTGGGATGTTTACCATCCCATGAATGAACTCCACCCGCCCCGAAATCAAGGCGTCCGGCGAGGAGGCTGCCCGCCGCCCAAGCGACGTGCGCACCATCTCGCTGGTGGGCCTGGCCCACGGCAGCTCGCACTTCTGCCACCTGCTGCTGCCGCCGCTGTTCCCCTTCTTCATCCGCGACTTCGGCCTCACCTACGCGGAGCTGGGCCTGGCGGTGACGCTGTTCTTCGCGATCTCCGGCATTGGGCAGGCGCTGTCAGGCTTCCTGGTGGACCGGGTGGGGGCGCGGCCCATCCTGTTCGCGGCGCTGGCCAGCTTCGTGGCGGCGGCGCTGACGGCCGCCTCGGCCCACAGCTACTTCGGCCTGCTGCTGGCCGCGGCGCTGGCCGGCCTGGGCAACGCGCCTTTCCACCCAGTGGACTTCACCATCCTCAACAAGCGCGTGTCGTCCAAGCGGCTTGGGCATGCCTTCTCGGTGCACGGCATCAGCGGCAACCTGGGTTGGGCGGCCTCGCCGGTGTTCCTGCTGGGCTTGACGGAGCTGACCGGCTGCTGGCGTTGGGCCGAGGTGGGCGCGGCTTGCGTGGTGGCCAGCGTGATGCTGCTGCTGTGGTGGCAGCGCGACGCCATCGACGACAGGCAGGGCGCGTGGGCCCACGAGAAGGCCGCCGCCAAGCCCGGCGCCGCGCCGGCCAAGGAAGAGCACCCGCTGGCGTTCTTGAAGCTGCCCTCGGTGTGGCTGTGCTTCTCGTTTTTCTTCTTCTCGACCTGCGCGCTCAGTGCTATCCAGAGCTTCGCCAGCCCGGCGCTGCAGGAGATGACGGGGCTGCCCGTGTCGCGCACCTCGCTGGTGGTGACGGGCTTCATGCTCTGCGGCGCGCTGGGCATGGTGGCCGGCGGCTTCCTGGCGGCGCGGGCCGAGCGGCTGGAAAAGATCATCGGCTCCTGCCTGGTGGTGTCGGCGGCGGTGCTGTTGCTGGTGAGCACGGGCGTGGTGCCGGGCATGGGGGCGCTGGTGCTGGTGTCGCTGGCCGGCTTGGGCGTGGGCCTGGCCGGGCCCTCGCGCGACATGCTCATCAAGCGCGCCGCGCCGCCGGGGGCCACGGGGCGCGTCTACGGCACGGTGTATTCGGGGCTGGACCTGGGCTTCACCCTGGCCGCGCCCATCTTCGGCTGGCTGATGGACCACCACATGAACGGCGCCATTTTTCAAGGCTCGGCCCTCGCGCTGCTGGCCGGGGTGCTGTCGGCCGCCGCCGTGGGCCTGCGCATCGCGCCGCGCCGCGCGGCGGCCAAGGCCACGGCCTGAAGCGGCCAACGAAGGTGATCCGCACGCGTGCCGCTTGAATCGCGCGAGGCGGGTGCCTTTTCTTTCCTGACGCATGGGGGAGCAGCACGCATGAACGCAAGCGCTGAGAGCAGGCCCGCCCGCCCGGGCGGCCATCTGCTGGTGGAGGCCCTGGTGGCGCAGGGCGTGGACACGGTGTTCGGCGTGCCGGGCGAGAGTTTCCTGGCGGCGCTGGACGGGTTTCACCAGCACGGCGAGGCCATCCGCTTCGTCGCCTGCCGCCACGAGGGCGGCGCGGCCTTCATGGCCGAGGCGCAGGGCAAGCTCACCGGCCGCCCGGGCGTGTGCTTCGTCACCCGCGGCCCCGGCGCCACCAACGCGGCCATTGGCGTGCACACGGCCTTCCAGGACAGCACGCCGCTGCTGCTGCTCGTGGGCCAGGTGGCGCGCGACCAGCGCGACCGCGAGGCTTTCCAGGAGCTGGACTACCGCCAGGTGTTCGGCCCGGGCACTTTGGGCATGGCCAAGTGGGTGGCGGAAGTGGAGGACGTGCAGCGGCTGGCCGAGTACGTCGCCCGCGCCTTTCACGTGGCCCTGCAGGGGCGGCCGGGGCCGGTGGTGCTGGCGCTGCCCGAGGACGTCTTGAGTGCCCCGGCCACGGCCCCCGTGCTGCCGCGCGTGGAGCCGGCGCAGGCCTGGCCCGCGCCGGGGGCGCTGCGCGGGTTGCGCACGCTGCTGCTGCAGTCGAGGAAGCCGCTGTTGATCGCGGGCGGCAGCGGCTGGACGGCCGAGTCGGTGCAGGCGCTGCAGCGCTTTGCCGAAAACTGGAATTTGCCCGTGGGCTGCGGCTTCCGCTTCCAGGACACCTTCGACAACCGCCATCCCAACTACGCGGGCGACGTGGGCATCGCCATCAACCCGCGGCTGGCGCAGCGGGTGCGCGACTCGGACCTGCTCATTGCCGTGGGCGTGCGCTTGGGCGAGATGACGACGGGCGGCTACACGCTCATCGAAGCGCCCCGGCCCAAGCAGAAGCTGGTGCACCTGCACGCGGGCGCGGAGGAGTTGGGCCGGGTCTACGCGGCCGACCTGATGCTGCAGTGCTCGCTGGCCGCGGCCGGCAAGGCGCTGGAGACGCTGACCGCGCCGCCGCAACTGCCGTGGGCCGACTGGACCGCCGGCGCCGCCGCCGACCTGGAGGCCAACCGCGTGCCCCACGCCGTAGCGCCGCTGGACATGGCGCAGGTGGTGCTGGCGCTGGAACGGCTGGCGCCCGCGGACAGCCTCTACACCAACGGCGCGGGCAACTACAGCGGCTGGCTGCACCGCTACATGCGCTACCGCGGTCTGCAGCACTTCGGCCGCACGCAGCTCGCGCCCACGGCCGGCGCCATGGGCTACGGCTTTCCGGCGGCGGTGGCGGCGGCGCTGCTGTATCCGGAGCGCACCGCCATCAACCTGGCGGGGGACGGCGACTTCCTGATGACCAGCCAGGAGATGGCCACGGCCATGGCCTATGGGGCCAACCGCGGGGCGGGGCGGCTGGTCAGCATCGTGGTGGACAACGGCAGCTACGGGACCATCCGCATGCACCAGGAGCGCCACTACCCGGGGCGCGTGAGCGGCAGCGACCTCTTCAACCCCGACTTCGCCGCCCTGGCGCGCAGCTACGGCTGGCGCGCGGCGCGGGTGGAGTGCACGCAAGCCTTCGAGCCGGCGTTGCTTGAGGCGCTGTCCGACGGGCCGCCCATGCTGCTGCACCTGAAGCTGGATACGGACGTGAGCACCAGCCGCAGCACCTTGTCGGAGATACGGGCGGCGGCAGTGAAAGGAAAGGGCTGATCAGCTCACGGCCCCGCCCAAAAGAAAAAACGGCCGCTTCCGCGGCCGTTCGCTGTTTTCACCTGAACCCAAGGGCCGCAGCCCCGGGCCGGGCATCAGCCTGTCAACGTCACTCGTCGCGGCGTTGCTGGGAGCGGTCCTGTTGGGTGGACTGCTGGCCCGCCTGCGAGCCGCGCTGGCTGGACTGGTCCTGCTGGCCCTGGCGCTGGCTCGACTGGTCTTGCTGACCCAAGCCGCCGCGCTGCGACTGATCCTGTTGGCCGCTGCGCTGGTCTTGCTGCGAGCCCTGCTGCCCGCCCTGCTGGCCCGACTGTGACTGCTGGCCCATGCCACCGGTCTGGCTTTGCTGGCCCTGGCGCTGGCTGTCCTGGCTCTGTTGACCTTGCTTCTGGCCCTGCTGACCTTGCTGGCCCTGCTGGTTGCCTTGCTGGTTCTGTTGGCTCTGGTTGCGGTCTTGAGAGGTCATGTCGACTCCTTGGTAGTCATCGGCCGGCGGGATTGCCGACGAAGCCTTATCGGCAATCCCAGTGCCCACGAACACGGGGATGACAAGGCAGCCGCGCGCCTGAGCTTTTGGCGCATGTCCACATGCTAGGCTGCCGCGCGCCAGAACTTTCCCCAGGAGGAGCCCTTGACCGACCCCGTGAAAACCTACGTCACCTGCGACATCTGCGACGAGCGCAAGGCCCAGGCCGGCGACGCGCTGCGCGTGCTGCCGCCGGTGTTCCGCGACTTTGGCGGCAAAACCGCCTTCAGCGGCCCGGCGGTGACGGTGAAGTGCTTCGAGGACAACACCTTCGTCAAGGCTGCCGTGGACAGCCCAGGCAACGGCTGCGTGCTGGTGGTGGACGGCGGGGGCTCGCTGCGCAAGGCGTTGTTGGGCGGCAACCTGGGCCGCTCGGCCGAGAAAAATGGCTGGGCGGGCGTCGTCATCGACGGCTGCGTGCGCGACGTGGCCGAGCTCGCCACCTACGGCATCGGCATTCGCGCCCTGGCCTCCATGCCGCTGCCCACCGAGAAGCGCAACGAGGGCCAGCGCGACGTCCCCGTCACCATTCAGGGCGTGCCCGTGCGCCCGGGCGACTGGATCGTGGCCGACGCTGACGGCACCCTGGTGCTGTCGCAGCCGCCGCAATAAGGCCCAGCGGACGGGGCGGGCGTCGCCCCGAGGCGACATCACCACGACGTTCGCCTGCCGCCGGGCGCGACACCCCGTGGCGGGCGGCTACAATATCCCTCTTCGGGGTGTAGCGCAGCCTGGTAGCGCAACTGCTTTGGGAGCAGTGGGTCGGATGTTCGAATCATCTCACCCCGACCAATTTTTCTTTTCACATCAATGCCTTGGAACGCTTTTGGCTCATCGGCCGGGAGTTTCCAGGGCGTTTTTGTATCCGCGCTCCATGCAGGCGGCCCGTGTCAAAACGCACCAAGGTGGGATGTTGTTTTCACAAGGTATCTCCAGCGATTTCGGCAAGGACGGCAAGGAACGCAGGCGGGCCCTTTGCTCCGCGGCGCGGGCGCTGGGCCTGTTCGTTCTGGCCGGCGTGATCACCGAGGCCGACGCGCAGGCGCAGTCCGCCGCCTGGGCCTCGGCCTGGGATGCGGCGTTCGACAGCCGTGATTTCAAGGGCGCGCTGCGCGCGTTGGGCGGCGAGGGCGCCGCGGCGCAGGGCCAGGTGCGGCTCGATGGCCCGGACGTGGCCGAGAACGGCGCGGTCGTGCCCTTCACCGTCACCACGGCGTTGCCGGGCGTGACGCTCGTGGCGCTGCTGGTGGAGCACAACCCGGGGCCGCTGTCGGCGGTGTTCCAACTGCCGCCCGGCACCGAGGCCTTCGTGTCCACCCGGCTCAAGATGGCCGAAAGCTCCGCCGTGCACGCGCTGGTGCGGGCGGCCGACGGGTTTTATCTGGCGCGGCGCGATGTGCGCGTCATCCAGGGCGGCTGCGCCGGCTGACGAGGAAACCAGCCATGGGACAACCGAGCCGCATGCGGGCCGTGGAGAACGGCGGCATCGTGGAGCTGCGCCTGCTGATGAGCCACGTGATGGAAAGCGGCCAGCGCCGCGACGCCGCGGGCGTGCTGGTGCCGGCGCACCACATCGAGCGGCTGGAAGTCGAGTGCGGCGGGCGCACCGTGCTGCAGGCGCGGCTGGGGCCCTCGGTGTCGCGCGATCCTTACTTGCAACTGCGCTTTCGCGGCGCCAAGGGCGAGCGGCTGGTGGTGCGCTGGGTGGACAACCGCGGCGACTCGCGCAGCGACGAGGCCACGGTCAGCTGAGCAGGGACGCCCGGCGCGCCGTCAGTCTGCCATCGTCTCGCCCACGTAGCGGCGCACGCGCGGCGGCGCGTCGCCGCGGTGGAAGGCCAGGCGGCGCTCGCGCAGTTGGCGGTCGGAGGCGGTGATGCGGTCCATGCGCCGCTGGTGCTCGACCCAGGACTCGTCGAGGAAGTACTCGACGTGGCGCGTGGGGTCGGTGCTGTCGTGCAGCAGGCCCCAGCTCAGCGCGCCTTGGCGCAGCCGCGCGCGGCGGCTCTCGCGCATGACCTCGGTGAAGGCGGCGGCGTCGTCCTCGGCCACGAAGTACTCGATGGTCACCATCACCGGGCCGGCTTCCGGCGGGATGTAGAAGGCCGGGGGCGGCTCGATCTTGGCGGGATGCGGCGTGAGGTCTTCCGGCGGCAGGGATTCCAGCCGGTGGCGGCGCAGCAGCGCGACCATCGCCACCGCCGTGACCGCGGCGGCCAGCAGGCTGGTGCGCACGTCGGTGTGGCTGGCCACGTAGCCCCACAGCGCCGCGCCCACCGCGTTGCCCGCCATCAGCGCCATCTGGTAGATGGACATGCCGCGCGCGCGCACCCAGTTGGGCAGCGTGAGCTGGGCGGTGATGGTCAGCGAGTTGGCCACTGAAATCCACGCCGCGCCGGCCAGCACCATGGTGGGCGCGGCCACCCACACGTTGGGCGCCAGCGCCACGCCCACCATGGCCGCGGCGTTGATGAGCGTGCCGTACTCGACGAGCTGGTCGCGGTCCCAGCGTGCGCGCAACTGCGGCAGCGACAGCGCCGCCGCAATGGCGCCCGCGCCCATGCAGGCCAGAAGCAGCGTGAACGTCCCCGCGCCGCCGCCTTCCAGGCGCTGGGCCTGCAGCGGCAGCAGCGCGATCAGCGCCGTGGCCTGCAGGAAGAACACGAACACCCGGAGCAGCACCACGCGCATGCCCGGCGACTGGCGCACGTGCTGCACGCCCACGCGCATGGCGCCCACGAAGCGCTCGCCCGGCAGCGCCGAGTGCCGCGGCTCGTATCGCCAGCGCCACACGAGATAGCTCGCCACCAGCGACAGCGCCGCGTTGAGCGCGAACACCCAGGCGCTGCCCAGGCTGGCGATGATGGCGCCCGCCGCGATGGGGCCGGCGATGCGCGAGGCGTTCATGGCCACGCCGTTGAGCGCCAGCGCCGCGCTGAGCTCGCGCTTGCCCACGATCTCCGGGACGATGGCCGCGAACACCGGCCAGCGCATGGCCAGCCCAATGCCGTTGGTGAACACCAGCGCCAGCAGCAGCGGCGCCGAGAGCTGTCCGGCCATGGACACGGTGGCCAGCACCACGCCCACCACTGCCACCCACAGCTGCGTGAACATGAACCAGTGGCGGCGGTTGACGATGTCGGCCAGCGCGCCGCTGGGCAGGCCCAGCAGGAACACCGGCAGCGTGGAGGCCGACTGCACCAGCGCCACCATGGCGGGGTCGCTGCTCAGCGAGGTCATGACCCAGGCCGCGGCCACGTCGTTCATCCACAGGCACACGTTGGCCGTGAGCCAAGCGCTCCACAACATGCGGAACACCGGAAGACGCAAGGGGGCGAGAGCGCCGGAGGGGGCTTCTTGAGGAACTTCGGAAGCGGAGGGCTGCATGAAGGCGCGTATGGCCTGCCCGGAGGGACTCGAACCCCCGACCTGCTGCTTAGAAGGCAGCTGCTCTATCCAGTTGAGCTACGGGCAGTGCAGAAGTTGAATTGTAAGCAGTGGCGAGGGCGCTTCGCGCCGCGCCGGTAAGGCAATCGTTGCGCCCAGCTCAGCGCCGGGCGTATTGCTTGGCGCCGAACAGGGCTTCGCGGGCCTTGTCGTCCATCTGCGGCTTGCGGCGGTCGGCCAGCACCTCCACGCCGCGCTGCACGGCGGGGCGGGCGGCTATCTCGTCGAACCAGCCTTTGAGGTGCGGGTAGTCGTTCCAGTCGATGCCCTGGTTCTTCCAGGAGCGCAGCCAGGGAAAGACGGCGATGTCGGCAATCGTGTACTCGTTGCCGGCGATGTAGCGGTGGCGGGCGATCTGGCGGTCCATCACGCCGTACAGGCGCTTGGCCTCGTTGGTGTAGCGCTCCACGGCGTAATCGATCTTCTGCGGCGCATAGATGCGGAAGTGGTGCGCCTGGCCCAGCATGGGGCCCACGCCGCCCATCTGGAACATCAGCCACTGCAGCGTTTCGTACTTGCCGCGGGTGTCGGCGGGCAGCAGCTTGCCGGTCTTGCCGGCCAGGTACAGCAAGATGGCGCCGGACTCGAACAGCGACATGGGCCGGCCGTCGGGGCCGTCGGGATCCACGAGGGCGGGAATCTTGTTGTTTGGGCTGATGGCCAGGAACTCGGCGCTGAACTGGTCGCCCGCGCCTATGTCCACGGCGTGCGCCCGGTAGGGCAGCCCGCACTCTTCCAGCATGATGTGAACCTTGTGGCCGTTGGGCGTGGGCCACGAATACACTTCGATCATCTTTGCTGTCTCCACGCGTCAAAACGGGCGCCTGATTGTGCGCCAGCCCTCATGCTCGACGCCTTCAAGCATTGGTTCTCACGCCGCGCCGGCTTGCCCGGCGAGCGTGCGCTGGCCGATTGGGCCCACGCGCTGGGACATCACTTCAAGCGCAGCCGCGACGCCGACGGTTTCATCGTCGAAGCGCACGATGGTTCTTGGCGGCTGGAGTGGGGCCCGTCGCAGCGCCGCTACATCCAGGGCCAGGAATTGCGGCTGCGCGCACCGCTGACCGGCGGTGCCGGCCTGCAGATGCTGCTGCTCACGCGCGGCCTGCTGGATCTGCTGGAAAAGCAGGTGTTCGAGCAATATACCCAGGAGCTGCAGACGCGCATTGACCTGGCCACGCCGGACGAGATGCGCTGGCTGGTGCTGCACCCCAAGCTGCCCGCGGCCGAGTTGCATGCGTTGCGCGGGCACTACGGCGGCGTTGGGCAGCCCCTGGAAGCGCTGGCGAGCTGGGTCAGCGGCCCGCTGGGCACGGCGCTGGCGGAGTGGGCGGCGCGCTCGTCCAGCAGCGGGCCGCTGCTGTTCATCGTCCAGCGCGAACGGCTGACGCTGCGCACCGCGCTGCCGCGGCCGGACACGCAACCCATCGCCGAGCTGCTGCGCCTCTTTGAAGTGGCGCGCCGCGAAGCCCAGCGCGTGGCCGCGCAATGGCACGTGCCGGGCATGGAAGATCCCGCCGCTTCGCTGTGGCCGCACTCGGCCGATGGCCCGGACACGCCTGCCGGCCCTGTGCGCTGAAGGCCGACTGGCGGTGCAGGCTCCCCGCGCCTGCACCTCCCCCCGTGCTAGAGTGCCCCGCATATCGGTATGCCCGGAGGGAGGGATGTCCCGAATATTGCTGTTTATCAGCCTTGCCGCCGCCGCCTGCGTGGCGTGGGCAGCGCCTTCAAACGCGCTGGCCCTTGCGGCCTATGGCAAGGCTTCGACCGTTGCTGCATTGCAGCCCGGTACCGCTGACAAGCTCCAGCAGCGCCTGCGCGACCTGGAGGACAAGGTGCTGCAACTGCAGCAGCAGTCCCAGCACGACCAGGAGGCACTGGAAGAAGGCCGGCGCCGCCAGGCGGAGCTGGAGGCGGCCGCGCACGCCATGCCCTGGCTGTTGGGCCTGGTGGTGGCGCTGGCCGCCGTGGCCGTTGCGCTGGCGTGGCGCGTGCAGTCGCTCACGCGTCGCCGCCAGGAGGCCTGGTGGGATACCTCGGCGCCCATGGCCCTGGACATCGAGGCGCCGCGCGACGAGGCGCCCAACACCGCCGCGGTCGTCTTCAACGAGCCGGCCGCGCAGCACGACACGCCCACGCGCCCGCCGCTGTCCGCGCCGCTGGCCACCGCAGTGCTTTCCGTGGACGAGCAGTTAGCGCTGTCACAACAGGTGTCGCTGCTGTGCGCCCTGGGCCAGGACGACAAGGCCGTGGAGCTGCTGCTGTCGCGCATGGAGCAGGGTGGCCGCACGCCCTGGCTGCTGCTCAAGCTGTTGTCGCTGTACCAGCGTGATGGCCAGCGCGCGGCTTACGACAAGCTCGCACGCCAGGTGGCGGTGCGCTTCGGCTGCACGCTGCCGGCCTGGGACGCTCCGGCGCAGCCCGGCCTGGACGGCGACCCCGCGCTGCTGCAGACGCTGCAGCAGTCCTGGGAATCGCCCGTGGACGCGCTGCAGGCGCTGGCCAAGCTGCTGCTCAAGCCGCAAGCCTTGCCGTCGCTGGCGGCTTGCGAAGACATGCTGCTGCTCTACCGCGTGGCGCATGAGCGCCACCGCCAGGAAGTCGCCTCCTGCGGCGAGGTGGACCTGCTGTTGCCGCTGGCGCCGTCGGCCGACGGCGGCAAGACTCTGGCGGGCGCGCCGTCGCTGTTCGTCCCGGGCCTGCGCGCGGAGCTGCAGCCCGCACCCTGACGCCCCGGCTTGGCGCTACAGCTTGGCCAGGCGTTGCAGGGCCTGGTGCAGCGTCTCGTCCTTCTTGGCAAAGCAAAAGCGCACCACGCGCTGCTCGAAGCCGTCGGCGTAGAAGGCCGACAACGGGATGGCTGCCACGCCGATCTCCGTGGTGAGAAAGCGGCAGAAGTCCGCTTCCGGCAGGTCGCTCAAGGCCGAGTAGTCCACGCACTGGAAGTAGCTGCCTTCGCTTTGCAGCGGGCGCAGCCGCGTGGCTTGCAGGCCCTGGCGGAAGAGGTCGCGCTTGCGCTGGTAGAAGGCGCCGAGCTCCAGGTAGGGCTTGGGATCGGCCATGTAGCGGGCCAAGCCATGCTGCATGGGCGTGTTGACTGTGAACACGTTGAACTGGTGCACCTTGCGGAACTCGGCCGACAGCGGCGCGGGCGCCGCCACGAAGCCCACTTTCCAGCCGGTGACGTGGTAGGTCTTGCCGAAGCTGGAGACGATAAAGGCGCGCGCGGCCAGCGCCGGCACGCTGGCCGCGCTGACGTGCTCGCGGCCGTCGTAGACCATGTGCTCGTAGACCTCGTCGCTGAGCAGCAGCACGTCGGTTGGGCGCAGCAGCTCGGCGAGCTGCTGCAGCTCCTCGCGCGTCCAGACGCTGGCGCCCGGGTTGTGCGGCGTGTTGACGATGACGAGCCGCGTGCGCGGTGTGAGCGCCGCGGCGATGCGCGCCATGTCCGGCCGGAAGCTGCCCGGCGTCAGCGGCACGCGCACCACGGTGCCGCCGGCCAGCTCGATGTTGGGACCGTAGCTGTCGTAGCAGGGCTCCAGGACGATGACTTCGTCGCCCGGGTGCACGCAGCACAGGATGGCGGTGAGGATGCCTTGCGTGGCGCCGGCCGTGACGGTGATCTCGGTGTCGCCGTCATAGCGGTGGCCGTACAGGGCCTGCACCTTGTCGGCGATGGCCGTGCGCAGCGCCGGCACGCCGGCCATGGGCGGGTACTGGTTGAGGCCGCCGCGCATGGCCTCGGCCACCGCGTCCACCAGGCGCGGATCACCCTCGAAGTCCGGGAAGCCCTGGCCCAGGTTGACCGCGCCGTGCGCCTGCGCCAGGGCCGACATCACGGTGAAGATGGTGGTGCCGACCTGCGGCAGCCGGCTTTGCAACGCCGGCGTGCGCGGCGTGCCGTCCATGGGAGGGTGGTGCTGCATGGAAAGTCTTTCCGCGTGGTGCCGCCCGCGTGCGTGTGCCGTGGACGGCTTTGAAAGCTCAGAGGTCGTAATCCTCGCCGTCGCCGGCCATGGCGCGCTGTATGAGCGCGCGGGTGAGGCGGTCCGACAGCAGCTCGGCAAAGGTGTAGACGAAGTTGCGCAGGTAGGCGCCGCGCTTGAAGGCCACGCGCGAGACGTTCATGCCGAAGAGGTGGCCGGCCGGGCGCGCCACCAGGTCGCCGCCGGGCGGGTCGTCGCGCACGGCCATCTCGGCCAGGATGCCCACCCCCAAGCCCAGCCGCACGTAGGTCTTGATCACGTCGGAGTCGATGGCCTCCAGCACGATCTCCGGCTGCAGCCGCCGCTGGGCAAAGGCCTGGTCGATGCGCTTGCGCCCGGTGAAGGCAGGCTGGTAGGACACCAGCGGCTCGCGCGCGAGCTGCTCCAGCGTGGGCCGCTCGACGCCGGCCAGCGGGTGCGAGGCCGGCACCACGATGACGTGCTGCCATTCGTAGCAGGGCAGCGTCACGAGGTCGCCATACTCGGACAGCGACTCGGTGGCCAGGCCGATGTCGGCGCTGTCGTCCAGCAGCATCTGCGCGACCTGCTCCGGCGTGCCCTGGTGCAGGCTCACGCTCACCTTGGGATGGCGTTTCCTGAGCAGTGCCACGGGCTCGGGCAACACGTAGCGCGCCTGGGTGTGCGTGGTGGCGATGGACAGCCGCCCCGCGTCCTGCTTGCCGAACTCTTCGCCTATGCGCTTGAGGTTGCCCACCTCGCGCAGGATGATGTCCACCGCCTGCAGCACCTGGTGGCCGGGCTCGGTGACGCGCTTGAGCCGCTTGCCGTGGCGGGCAAAGATGTCCACGCCCAGCTCCTCTTCGAGCTCCAGGATGGCCTTGCTGATGCCGGGCTGCGAGGTGTGCAGCGCCTTGGCGGTCTCGGTGAGGTTGAGGCCGCGACGAACGGCCTCCTGGACGAAGCGGAACTGGTGCAGGTTCACGGCGGCATCGCCTCCTCAGGTTGGCAGCAGGGCCAGCGCGGCGCCGGCCATGGCCTGCACCACGTCCGGCAATTCGCCCACGGCCGGGTGCAGCTCGAAGCACACGCCTGCATGCTCGGCGCGCAGGGCCTGCAGCAGCCGCGGCAAGTCCTTGCGCACGTGGCCGCCGGCGCCCAGGAACAGCGGCAGCACGTCCACCCGCGTGCAGCCCGCCTGCACCAGCCGCGCGGCGGCCGTGGCCAGGTCAGGCGCCATGAATTCCAGGTAAGCCAGCTCCACCGGCGTGCCGGGGCGCTGGGCCTGCACGGACTGCGCCACCGCCTCGAAGGGCCGCGCCCATTCGGGGTCGCGCGCGCCGTGGGCAAACAGCAAAAGCCCGGTGGAGGAGGTGTTCATCGGTACCGCACAAGCCAGGTGAACGCTGCCAGGGACAACAGCAGGTAGAAGATGCTGGGCGCCGCGGCGGTGAGCCAGGGCGTCCACTCGCGCAGCAGGCCCAAGTGGCCCGCGACGTTGTTGAGCAGCACGAAGCTGATGCCCAGCATGATGCCGCCGAAGACCTTGTAGCTCAGCCCGCCGGCGCGGGCGTGCAGGTAGGCGAATGGCAGCGCCAGCGCCACCATCACCAGGCAGGCGAAGGGATAGAAGGCCTTGCGCCAAAAGCGTATGGCGTGGCGCTGCGCCGCCTGCTCCTGGTTGGAGAGGTGGGCCGCGTAGCGCCACAGTTCCAGCGTGCTCATGGTGTCTATGGGCAGCACGGCTGCGGCCACCACGTCCGAGCCCAGGTTGCTTTCCCAGCGCATCTCAGGCATTTGTTGCACAAGCACCCGAGCTTGTGCGTCCGCCACGCTGGCTGCCGGCCAGGTGGTGCGCTGCACGTCCTGC
Organism: Azohydromonas lata; assembly: GCF_034427735.1. NCBI lineage: Bacteria > Pseudomonadati > Pseudomonadota > Betaproteobacteria > Burkholderiales > Sphaerotilaceae > Azohydromonas > Azohydromonas lata. The sequence continues at coordinate 12,208 of NZ_JAXOJX010000063.1, read as the reverse complement.
AGCGTCCAGACCTCGTTGGCGTCTATGCGCGCGTGGGCCGCGGCGATGCGCTCCATGAGCCGGCCTTGCTCGTCGAACTCGAAGATGCGAACGCCTTCGAGCGTGCCGTCCGGCGCCAGCCGCTGCACGTTGAGCGAGACTTGGTGCGTGCCCTGGGGCGTGCTGCGGCGCTCGCGCAGCCAGGCGCCGGTGGCACCCAGGTCGTGCCCGCCGCTGGCCTGCGCCTTGGTCCGCACGGCGTAGCTTTCGCTGGCCGGCACCACGAAATCGCCCACCACGAAGGTGAGCACCGCGAAGGCTGCGCCCAATACCGCCAGCAGCGACAACGCCCGCCCGGGGCCCAGGCCGCCGGTGCGCAGAATGGTGAACTCGCTGGCCTGCGCCATGCGCGCCATCGAGAAGATGGTGCCTATGAGCACGGCAATGGGCAGCAGCTCGTAGAGATGGCCGGGCGTCTCCAGCAGGCTGGACAGCAGCGCCATCGGCAGCGTGTAGCCGCGGCGGCCCACGTCCTCCAACTCACCGACGAAGTCGATGAAGAAGAACAGCGACAGGAACGCCAGCGCCACGAAGCTGACGGCGCTGACGATGTCGCGGTAGAGCAGTCGGCGCACCGTCCTCATGCGCGCCTCCCCATGCGCAGCAGGCGCGGTGCGGCCACGCCCAGTTCACGCCAGCGCAACAGGCCCAGTGCCAGCAGGAAGGCCGCGCCATGCAGGCCCAGCAGCGCACCGGAGAGCCCCATGCGGCCACCGCCGCCCACCCAGGCTTGCGTGAGATTGATCAGGTTGTAGTACACGACGAAGCCCAGCAGGGCAAACAGCAGGTTCCAGTTGCTGGCGCGGCGCGGGTTGGTGGCCGACAGTCCGATGCCCAGCAGCATCAGGTTGCCCGCGCCCAGCAGCAGGCCAAAGCGCCAGGCCAGCTCGGCGAGTTGGCGCGCGCCGGGCTGGCGCAGCAGGTCTATGGTGCGCATGGTCTTGGGCGAGTGCTCCTGTGCGCTGCGCACCTCGTGCTCGTCCACGACCACGCGGTAGGTGTCGAAGCGCGAGAGCGTGAGCGCGCCGGTGGCGCGGTCGGTCTCGTTGCGCTGGCCTTCCTCCAACACCAGCACGCGGCGCTGCTCCTCGTTCTCGATGTGGCCGCCATGCGCCGACACCACGGTCTCGCGCTTGGGATCGTTGGACAGGACGAACACGTTGCGCGCGCGAGTGTTGTCGCTGTCGCCGTCGCGCTCCACGAAGAACACGCGGCTGCCATCGCGCGAGACCTGGAACACGCCCGGCGCCACGCGCGAGAGGTCGCTGCGTTCCTGGTAGCGCTCGCGCAGCTCCGCGCTCATGCGGTTGCCCCAGGGCCAGACCACCAGCACCAGCAGCGCAATGACCAGCAGCACCGGCCAGCTCGTCTGCAGCACCGGCCGCACGAAGCGAGAGAGGCCCACGCCGCTGGCGAACCAGATGGCCATCTCGCTGTCGCGGTACATGCGCCCAAGCGTGGCCACCACGGCGATGAACAGCGACAGCGCCAGCATCGTGGGCAGGTGGCCCAGCGCGGTGTAGCCCAGCAGCAGCACCACGTCCTGCGGTGCCACCGATCCTCCCGCGGCCAGGCCCAGGGTGCGTATGAGCATCATCGTCAGCACGATGGTCAGGATCACGACCAGCGTGGCGCCGAAGCTGCGCGCCAGCTCTCGGCGCACGGTGGTATGGAATAACATCTGGCGATCAACGAACTTGGCGTCATTATGGACTTGCGATCCCTCGTTCCCGGCACGGCCGGCCTGGCCGGCGTGGCCGCGGATGCTCTGGTGCTGGTGGTGGCCGGCGGTCAGGCGCAGACGCTGGAGCCTCCACTGGCGGCGCTGCTGTCGGAGAGCGTGAAGGCGGGCGATTTCGAATTCAAGGCGGGGCGAACGCTGTACCTGCACCGCCCCGCGGGCCTGAAGGCGCCGCGCCTGGTGCTGGCCGCAGCGGCCGACGCTTCGCCCAAGGCTTTCAAGGCCGCGGTGGCCGCGGCGCTGTCCGCGCTCAAGCCGCTGGGCGTGCGCCACGCCGCGGTGGCTTTGGCCGCCGCGCCCTTGGGCGAAGCCGGCGTGCTGGACGACAGGCATGCGGAAGTGCTGGCGCTGGCCGTGTCCGAAGCCACCTATCTGTACCGCCACACCAAGCCCAGCGCGGGTGATGGTTCCAAGCTGCAAAAGGTGTCGCTGGTGAGCGACAAGGCCACGGCCAATGCCATCAAGAAGGGCTTGGTGCGCGGGCAGGCCATAGGCGAGGGCGTGACGCTGGCGCGTGAATGCGCCAACCGTCCGGGCAACCACGCCACGCCCACTTTCCTGGCCGAGCAGGCGCAGGCGCTGGCGGCGCAGTACGGCTTCAAGGTCGAGGTGCTGGGCCGCAAGGAGGTCGAGAAGCTGGGCATGGGCGCCTTCATCGGCGTGGCCCAGGGCTCGGAGGAGCCGCTGCGCTTCATCGTGTTGCGCTACGAAGGCGCTCCGCGCGCGTCGGCGCCGCTGGTGCTGGTGGGCAAGGGCATCACGTTCGACAGCGGCGGCATCTCCATCAAGCCTGCGGCCGAGATGGATGAGATGAAGTTCGACATGTCCGGCGCCGCCAGCGTGCTGGGCACTTTCCGCGCCATAGGCGAGATCGGGCCCAAGGTGAACGTGGTGGGCCTGATTGCCGCCTGCGAGAACCTGCCCAGTGGCCGCTCCATCAAGCCCGGCGACGTGCTGCGCTCCATGGCGGGCCACACCATTGAAGTGCTCAACACCGACGCCGAAGGGCGCCTGGTGCTTTGCGATGCGCTGACCTACGCTGAGCGCTTCAAGCCCGCGGCGGTGGTGGACATCGCCACGCTCACCGGCGCCTGCGTGATCGCGCTGGGCGCGCAGCGCTCGGGCCTTTTCTGCCCCGACGACGAGTTGGCTGCGAAGTTGCTGCAGGCCGGCGAGTCGGCGCTCGATCCGGCCTGGCGCATGCCCATGGACGACGAGTACGACGAAGGGCTCAAGAGCAACTTCGCCGACATGGCCAACGTGGGCCCGCGCGCCGGCGGCGCCATCACGGCCGCCATGTTCCTCAAGCGCTTCACCAAGGCCTACCGTTGGGCGCATCTGGACATCGCCGGCACGGCCTGGAAGGGCGGCGCCGCCAAGGGCGCCACCGGCCGTCCCGTGGCGTTGCTCACGCACTTCGTGCTCTCGCACACGCGCTGACCGACTGTGGCGCTGGGTCTGTTGAAGCCGGTGTGCCGTGAGGCCACCGGCTTGTTGTTCAGAGGGTTGAAGTGATGGCGTTGTCGGAAGTGGCCTTCCACACCGGCGTGGGCGACAAGATCGGCTATTGCTGCCGGCTGTTGCGCAAGGCCTACAGACAGCAGGCACGCATGGTGGTTGCGGGTGATGCCGAAACGCTCACGCGGCTGGACCAGGCGCTGTGGCTGTTCGACGTGCGCTCCTTCATTCCGCACCGCCGGCTGGCCGCGGGGCAGGCCGTGCCGCCGGCGTTGCTGCGCACACCCATCTGGCTCATGGAGCCCGGGGCGCGGCCGCCGGTGCAGGGCATTCTTTTGAACCTGGGTCCGGCCGCGGTGCCGAAGTTTGAAAGCTATGAGCGGCTCATCGAGGTCGTTGGGTTGGACGAGGCGGATCGCCTGGCCGCACGCCGGCGCTGGCGCGCTTACGAGGCGCAAGGACTGCGCATCACGCATCACGCCCAGGAAGGGCAGTGAAGCTGGTTTACTGGTAATCCCTCAACAGTTTGTTTGCTGTTTGGTCAACCGATGTCCGCTTTATTTGCGTTATTGTTCCTCCCGCTGAAACTGTTACCAGTTCCGACTTTCCTACCCCCTCGGAGGTTCTGAATGCGATTCCAAGTCAATGTGGTTCTTGCCGCTGCCGCGGTGCTGTTTGCCGGCGGCGTCAGCGCGCAAGAACTGGTGGTGAAAATTGGCCATGTCGCTCCTACCAGCGGTCCGATTGCCCACCTGGGCAAGGACAACGAGCTGGGTGCCCGCATGGCGGTAGACGAGCTCAACGCCAAGGGCGTGACCATCGGCGGCAAGAAGGCCAAGTTCGAACTGCTGGCTGAAGACGATGCCGCTGACCCCAAGCAGGGCACGGCCGCTGCGCAGAAGCTGGTGGACAGCAAGGTCAACGGCGTCGTGGGCCACCTGAACTCCGGCACCACCATCCCGGCCTCCAAGATCTACAGCGATGCCGGCATCCCGCAGATCAGCCCCTCGGCCACCAACCCCAAGTACACCAAGCAAGGCTTCAAGACGGCCTTCCGCGTCGTGGCCAACGACGAGCACCTGGGCGGCACGCTGGGCAAGTACGCCGTGAACCAGCTCAAGGGCAAGGCGATCGCCGTCATCGATGACCGCACCGCCTATGGCCAGGGCGTGGCCGACGAGTTCGAGAAGGGCGTCAAGGCCGCCGGTGGCAAGACCGTGGGCCGCGAGTTCACCAACGACAAGGCCACGGACTTCACCGCCATCCTGACCAGCATCAAGGGCAAGAAGCCCGATATCGTCTTCTTCGGCGGCATGGACGCCGTGGCCGGGCCGATGCTGCGCCAGATGAAGCAATTGGGCATCACCGCCAAGCTCATGGGCGGCGACGGCATCTGCACGGGCGAGCTGCCCAAGCTGGCCGCAGGCTCCATGGCTGACGAGCAGGTCGTCTGCGCCGAGGCCGGTGGCGTCGAAGGCGAGCAGAAGGCGGGCATGGACAAGTTCAAGACCGACTTCAAGAAGAAGTTCAACGCCGACGTGCAGATCTACGCGCCCTACGTGTACGACGCCGTGATGGTGATGGCTGACGCCATGGTCAAGGCCGGCTCCGCCGAGCCCGCCAAGTACCTGCCAGTGCTGGCCAAGACCAGCGGCTACAAGGGGGTGACGGGCACCATCGCCTTCGACGAGAAGGGCGACATCAAGAACGGCGCCCTGACCATGTACACCTACAAGGGCGGCAATCGCCAGCAGATCGCCGTGGTGCGCTGATCCATCAGCGTTTTCCCGCGAAAAAGCGCCCGCAGCTGCGGGCGCTTTTTTTTCGGCACGGGCCTTGCCAGATGGGCGATTGCAGGCCGGCGGGCAGCGTGAAAGCATTGGGCGCGAGCGTCGGTCGGAGGATTTTCATGGCATTGCGCACCTTGCTCTACCGCTATTTCTTCTTCGGCTGGCTGTTCCGCGACGCCAGCAGCGGCACGCCGCTGGAGCGGGCTGCGGCCTGGCGACACAACCGGAACCAAGCACGCTGGCTCCCGACCTACATGCGGCGCTGGATGTTTTGCGGCGCGCTGTTCTATCTGGTGGGCCTGTTTGTGGAAAGCGTTGTCGGCGCGCCGCTGCTGTCGTCGCTGTTCTATGTCACCGGGCTGATGAGCGTACCAGGCAACGCCGTGATGGTCGTGGCCTGGATAGGCTTCAAGGCGCTGTCCGGTCCGTTTTGACGGGCGGGGCCAAGGTAGTCGCCGCAACCGCGCCTTCGTCATTCATTTCACGCTCACCGAGCGCAAAAAGCACAACGGGCCCACGAAGGGCCCGTTGTGCTGCTTGATACGGCTGGCGGAGGGAGCGGGATTCGAACCCGCGGTGGGCTATTAACCCACACACGCTTTCCAGGCGTGCGACTTAAACCGCTCATCCATCCCTCCGCGGATGGTTTCGGTTGCTGACCACCGAAGCCTTGCATTCTAATCCAGGATTTCAGATTTTTCGAGCTTTCAACAGCGATTCGCAAAAAAGATTTGCGATGCGCCGGTTTGCGTCCGCCCGCAGGCGGCTCAGGGGGCGCATGGGGCGGTGTTGATGCGGAGCTCGAAAGCCATCCGGTGGCATAGGCGGGCTTTTTGATTGCTGCATTGTCGCGAAGGGGATGTCGAGCAGGCAGAACTGTCACGCTCAGCGCCTACACTTCGCGGTTTTCCTGAAGGACCAATGCCCGGGAGGGCTGCCCGCATGCTGCGTTACCGTTTCCCCATCTTCATCATCGACGAGGACTTCCGTTCGGAGAACACGTCCGGCCTGGGCATCAGGGCGCTGGCGCAGGCGATCGAAAAGGAAGGCTTCGAGGTGCTGGGCGTCACCAGCTATGGTGACCTGAGCCAGTTCGCGCAGCAGCAAAGCCGCGCCAGTGCTTTCATCCTGTCCATAGACGACGAGGAGTTCACCGCCGCCGAGGACGAGGAGGACACCGCGGTTCAGAACCTGCGCAAGTTCATCACCGAGATCCGCTTTCGCAATGCCGACATTCCCATCTACCTGTACGGCGAGACGCGCACCTCGCAGCACATCCCCAACGACATCTTGCGCGAGCTCCACGGCTTCATTCACATGTTCGAGGACACGCCGGAGTTCGTGGCCCGCCACATCATCCGCGAGGCCAAGAGCTACCTCGACGGGCTGGCGCCGCCGTTCTTCCGTGCCCTGGTGGACTATGCGCAAGACGGCTCCTACTCCTGGCACTGCCCGGGCCACTCCGGCGGCGTGGCCTTCCTGAAAAGCCCGGTGGGGCAGATGTTCCACCAGTTCTTCGGCGAGAACATGCTACGCGCGGACGTGTGCAACGCCGTGGACGAGCTGGGTCAGTTGCTGGACCACACCGGCCCCGTGGCCGCCAGCGAACGCAACGCGGCGCGCATCTTCAACGCCGACCACTGCTTCTTCGTCACCAACGGCACCAGCACATCCAACAAGATGGTGTGGCACCACACGGTGGCGCCGGGTGACGTGGTGGTGGTGGACCGCAACTGCCACAAGAGCATCCTGCACTCCATCATCATGACGGGCGCCGTGCCGGTGTTCCTCACGCCCACGCGCAACCATTACGGGATCATCGGCCCCATTCCGCAAAGCGAGTTCAGCCGCGAGTCCATACAGAAGAAGATCGCTGCCAACCCGCTGCTCGACGGCGTTGATGCTTCGGCCGTGCGCCCGCGCATCCTCACGCTCACGCAGAGCACCTACGACGGCGTGCTCTACAACACCGAGACCATCAAGGGGATGCTGGACGGCTGGATAGACACCATCCACTTCGACGAGGCCTGGTTGCCGCACGCGGCCTTCCATGGCTTCTATGGCTCCTACCACGCGATGGGCAAGAAGCGCGCGCGGCCCAAGCAGTCCATGGTTTATGCCACGCAGAGCACGCACAAGCTGCTGGCCGGCTTGTCGCAGGCCTCGCAGGTGCTGGTGCAGGACTCGCAGACGCAAAAGCTCGACCGTCACCTCTTCAACGAGGCTTACCTGATGCACACCTCCACGTCGCCGCAGTACGCGATCATCGCGTCGTGCGACGTGGCCGCGGCCATGATGGAGCCCCCGGGCGGCACGGCGCTGGTGGAGGAGAGCCTGCGCGAGGCCATGGACTTCCGCCGCGCCATGCTCAAGGTGGACAAGGACTTCGGCCACGACTGGTGGTTCAAGGTCTGGGGGCCGGAGCGCCCGCTGTCGGCCAACGGCATTGGGCAGAGCGCGGACTGGATGCTGGAGGCCAACGAGGAGTGGCACGGCTTTGGCAATCTGGCGCCGGGCTTCAACATGCTCGACCCCATCAAGAGCACCATCATCACGCCGGGCCTGGACGTCAACGGCAAGTTCGACACCAGCGGCATTCCCGCGTCCATCGTCACCAAGTTTCTGGCCGAGCACGGCGTGGTGGTGGAGAAGACGGGCCTGTACTCGTTCTTCATCATGTTCACCATCGGCATCACCAAGGGCCGCTGGAACACGCTGCTGACTGCGCTGCAGCAGTTCAAGGATGATTACGACCGCAACCAGCCGATGTGGCGCATCCTGCCGGAGTTCTGCGCTGCCCATCCGCGCTACGAGCGCATGGGGCTGCGCGATCTCTGCCAGGCCATCCACGGCATGTACGCCCAGGGCGACGTGGCGCGACTGACCACCGAGATGTATTTGTCCGACCTGCAGCCGGCCATGAAGCCTGCCGATGCCTATGCCCGCATTGCGCACCGCGACACCGAGCGCGTGGAGGTCGATGCGCTGGAAGGGCGCATCACGACGTCGCTGGTGACGCCGTACCCGCCGGGCATTCCGCTGCTGATTCCGGGCGAGCGTTTCAACCGCAAGATCGTGGACTACCTGCGCTTCGTCCGCTCGTTCAACGAGGCTTTCCCGGGCTTCGGTACGGACGTGCACGGGCTGGTGGAAGAGGAAGTGGACGGCGTGCGCCGCTACTACGTGGATTGCGTGCGCAACTGAACGGGCGGGCCTGCTTGGCCATGAGAAACGGCGCCCCGCGGGGCGCCGTTTTTTTGGGTGTCCTGGCCGCGTGCGGCCGGGACGGTGAAGCGGGTCAATCAGCCGCGGGGTGAGCGCTCGCCGCCCATGACTTGGCTGAAGCCGCCGTCCACATAGGTGATCTCGGCGCTGATACCCGACGCCAGGTCGGACATGAGGAAAGCTGCTGCGTTGCCGACGTCGTCGATAGTGACGTTGCGGCGCAGCGGGGCATTGGTTTCCACGATGTCCAGGATGTTGCCGAAGCCCTTGATGCCCGAGGCTGCCAGCGTCTTGATGGGGCCGGCCGAGATGCCGTTGACGCGCACGCCGCGCGAACCCAAGCTGGACGCCAGATAGCGCACGCTGGCTTCCAGCGACGCCTTGGCCAGGCCCATGGTGTTGTAGCAGGGCACGTAGCGAACGGCGCCCAAGTAGCTCAGCGTCAGCAGGGCGCTGTTCTGGCGCAGCATGGGAGCGGCAGCCTTGGCCATGGCGGGGAAGCTGTAAGCCGAAATATCGTGCGCGATGCGGAAAGCCTCGCGCGAGAGGCCGTCCAGGAAGTCGTGGGAGATCGCTTCTCGCGGCGCAAAGCCGATGGAATGCACGAAACCGTCGAACTCGGGCCAGTGCTGGGACAGGTCGGTGAAGAGGCCGGTGATTTGCGCGTCGTCGGCCACGTCGCAATCAAAGACCAGCTTGGAGTCGAACTCCTCCGCAAACTTGGAAATGCGCTCCTGGAAGCGCTCGCCAACGTAACTGAAAGCAAGCTCCGCGCCTTCGCGGTGGCAGGCGCGGGCGATGCCATAGGCAATCGAGCGGTTGGACAGCAATCCCGTGATCAACAGCCGCTTGCCGGCAAGAAATCCCATGGTGGCTCCGAGAGGTCAAAAACGGGCGGGATTCTCGCACGCAGCTTGCTTCACTCATTTGAGTTCAACCGGTCACTTGCCGGTACAGCTCTTGCAGAGTACAATCCGCTTCTCGCTGAATACCTAAACGGGCGGATCTTCCAGCCCTTTTTTTTTGCTTGATCGAATTTCACTTCCCTCACCGTTGCAACTACAGGAGGCCGCAGGTGGCGCCAGCCGCATGCGGAACAGCATGAACTGGCAGGCAGCCATTGAGCGCACCGTCACGGGCCTGGGCTATGAGCTCGTGGAGGTCGAGCGCGCTACGCGCGGCCTGTTGCGCGTGACCATTGACCGCGTGCCCGGGCATGCGTATCCCGGCGCGCCGTCCGAGTCCGTGACGGTGGATGACTGTGAGGCCGTGACCCGCCAGTTGCAGTATGTGCTGGAAGTGGAGAACGCCGACTACGCGCGGCTGGAAGTCTCCTCGCCGGGGCTGGATCGCCCGCTCAAGCGCGAGGCCGACTATGCCCGTTTTGCCGGTGAATTGGTTGAGATCACGCTGAAGATGCCTTTCCAGGGGCGGCGCAAGTACCGCGGCTTGCTGCAGTCCCGCCCCGCGGAAGCCCCCCTCGAGGCCACGCCGGCCGGTGCTCAAGGCGCTGAGGTCGCGGCGCCCGCCGGTTGGCGGCTGGTATTGCAGGACGAAGCGCCGGCGGCGCGCAAGAGCGGCGGCAAGGCCGTGCGCTCCAATGCCAAGGCGCGCGCCAAGCCGAAGGACGACGAGGACGCGCCGGTGCAGGTGCTGGACTTCGCCTTCGACGAAGTGCGTGAGGCCCGGCTGGTGCCGGTGGTGGATTTCAAGGGCCGGCGGGCCCAGGCTGCGCAGCCGCAAGAGCCGCAGCAGGACGGAGGACGCACAGAATGAACCGCGAAATGTTGATGCTGGTGGATGCCATCTCGCGCGAGAAGAGCGTCGAGCGCGACGTGGTCTTCGGCGCCGTGGAAGCGGCCCTGGCCTCGGCGACCAAGAAGCTGCATGGCGGCGAGGTGGACATCCGCGTGGCCATTGACCGTGACACCGGTGAGTACGAGACCTTCCGCCGCTGGCTGGTCGTCCCCGACAGCGCCGGGCTGCAGAACCCCGATGCCGAGGAACTGCTCTCCGATGCGCGCGACCGCATTGCCGACATCGAAGAGGGCGACTACATCGAGGAGCCCATCGAGTCCGTCACGATCGGCCGCATCGGCGCGCAGGCTGCCAAGCAGGTGATCCTGCAGAAGATCCGCGACGCCGAGCGCGAGCAGCTGCTCAATGATTTCCTCGCCCGTGGCGAGAAGATCATGGTGGGCACCGTCAAGCGGCTGGACAAGGGCGACATCATCGTCGAGAGCGGCCGCGTCGAAGGCCGGCTCAAGCGCGGCGAGATGATCCCGAAGGAAAACCTGCGCACGGGCGACCGCGTGCGGGCCTTCATCGCCGGCATCGATCCGACCGTGCGCGGGCCGCAGATCATGCTCTCGCGCGCCGCGCCGGGTTTCATGATGGAACTGTTCGCCCAGGAAGTGCCTGAGATCGAGCAGGGCCTGCTGGAGATCAAAAACGCGGCGCGCGACCCGGGCAGCCGCGCCAAGATCGCCGTGCTCTCGCACGACAAGCGCGTGGACCCCATCGGCACCTGCGTGGGCGTGCGCGGCTCGCGCGTGAACGCCGTGACCAACGAGCTCGCCGGTGAGCGCGTGGACATCGTCTTGTGGTCCGAGGATCCGGCCCAATTTGTGATTGGTGCGCTGGCGCCGGCCAACGTGCAGTCCATCGTGGTGGACGAGGAGCGCCACGCCATGGACGTGGTGGTGGACGAGGAAAACCTCGCCATCGCCATCGGCCGCGGCGGCCAGAACGTGCGTCTGGCTTCGGACCTCACCGGCTGGCGCATCAACATCATGACGGCGGAGGAATCGCTGGCCAAGCAGACCACCGAGACCGAAAAGCTGCGCCGTCTGTTCGTGGAGAAGCTCGACGTGGACGAGGAGGTCGCCGACATCCTCATCGCCGAGGGCTTCGCCAGCCTCGAAGAAGTGGCTTACGTCCCCATGCAGGAAATGCTGGAGATCGAAGCATTCGACGAGGACACCGTGGGTGAGCTGCGCAAGCGCGCCAAGGATGCGCTGCTGACCCTGGAGATCGCCCGTGAGGAAGCCGTGGAAGAGGTGTCGCAGGACCTGCGCGACCTCGACGGCCTCACGGCCGAAGTGATTGCCAAGCTGGCCGACGGCGGTGTGCATACCCGTGACGACCTGGCCGACCTGGCCGTTGATGAACTGACTGATATGACCGGCCTGGACGACGTGGCGGCCAAGGCTCTGATCATGAAGGCGCGTGAACACTGGTTCAACGCCTGATCACCGTCCCTGACCACGCCCGCCAAGACCGCATCGCCCAGCAAGCAAGGATTTCCATAATGGCCGTGACAACCGTCGCTCAGTTCGCCGCCCAGCTCAATCGCCCGGCGTCGACACTGCTCGAGCAACTGCAGTCCGCCGGTGTCAGCAAGCGCTCCACCGACGACGCGCTCACCGATGCCGACAAAGAGCGGCTGCTGGCTCATTTGCGCAGCAGCCACGGGACCGGCGGAGGCGACCGCAAGAAGATCACGCTGACCAGCCGCAGCACCAGCGAGATCAAGCAGGCCGACGCCTCCGGCAAGGCCCGCACCATTCAGGTCGAAGTGCGCAAGAAGCGCACCTTCGTCAAGCCCGACGAGGCGAGCGCGCCCGAGATGAGCGCCGAGGAACTGGCCCGCCGCGAGGAAGAGGCCCGCGCCCAGGCCGAGGCTCTGCGCCGCCAGGAGGAGGAGCTCGCCGAGCGCCGCCGCCAGCGCGAAGCCGAGGAAAAGCGCCAGCGCGAGGAGGCCGAGGCCGCCCGCCGCCAGCGCGAGGCCGAGGAAGCCGCCGCCCGCGAGCGCGAGGCCGCTGTCGCCGCGCAGGCGGCCCAAGCCGCTCAAGCTGCCCAAGCCGCCGAGGCGGTCACTGCCGCCAAGTCTGCCCGCGAGCAGGCTGCCGCCCGCGCCGCTGCCGAAGCCGCCGCGCTGCAGGCCGCCTCGCGC